>JAFXGO010000030.1 GCA_017520185.1 Elusimicrobiaceae bacterium
CGGAGATGTATGAGCGATAAAATAGAAGTAGAAGGCAAAGTCTTGGAATCCTTGCCCAACGCAATGTTCAAAATTGAAATTCCGGGCGGCAAAGTGGTTTTAGGACACATATCCGGGAAAATGAGAGTTCATCATATAAGAATTCTGCCCGGAGACAAAGTAAAGCTTGAATTGTCCCCGTATGACTTAACCAAAGGCAGAATCACTTATAGGGAGAAATAAATGAAAGTCAGAGCTAGTGTAAAGAAAATATGCCAAAAGTGCAAAATCATTAAGCGCAACGGCGTGGTACGTGTAGTGTGCGAAGTCGCCAAACACAAACAACGCCAAGGTTAATTTAGAGGAGTTCTATAAAATATGGCTAGAGTCGCAGGTATTGATTTACCGAAAAATAAAAGAATTGATGTAGCGTTGGAATACATCTATGGTATTGGCAAAAAGAATGCGAAAGAAGTACTCGCTAAATTGGAAGGCCAAATTGACCCCGCTACCAGAGTAAAAGACCTTACCGAACAACAGGCCGGTCTTTTGAACACCATCTTGCAAAAAGAATACAAGGTGGAAGGTGAATTGCGCAGAGAAGTAGCCCAAAACATTCACCGCTTTATTGAAATTGGTTCCTACAAAGGCCAACGCCACCGCAGAAACTTGCCGGTCCGTGGTCAACGTACCAAAACCAATAGCAGAACCCGCCGCGGCAGAAGAAAAACCGTCGGTTCTAAGTCTAAATAACTTTAAATTTTAGGATTTAACATATGGCAGAAGAAAAAGAAATTAAAACCGCCTCTGCTGCTCCTGCGGCAAAAGGCAAAAAGAAAAACGCCAAAGCTCCTGCATTCGGCGTGGTGCATATTTATTGTTCTTTCAATAACACCATCGTGACCGTCAGCGACGACAAAGGCAACACCATTGCTTGGTCCACCGCCGGTTCTCATGGTTTCAAAGGCACCAAAAAAAGCACTCCGTTTGCTGCTCAAATTACCTGCAACAAAGCTGCTGAAAAAGCCGTTGCTTTGGGCATGCGCGAAGTAGCCGTAAAAGTTTGTGGCCCCGGTCAGGGACGTGAAACCGCTGTACGTGCTGTACAACAAGCCGGCCTTACGGTTTCCTCTATTAAAGACGTGACCCCCATCCCGCACAACGGATGCAGACCCCCTAAAGCCCGGAGAGTATAAGATTTATGTCTAGAAATACTGAAGCTAGCTGCAAAAAATGCAGAAAATTAGATTGCAAATTGTTCCTTAAAGGAACCAAATGCTACACCAACTGCGTTATTGATAAATTGGCCTCTGCCAAAGTACGCGGTGGTAAAGGTGCCGGCAAAGTGCGCCGTGCCAAATTGTCCGAATATGGCATTCGTTTGCAGGAAAAACAGAAAGCCCGCTTTCAATCGGGTATGTCTGAAATTCCGTTCCGCAATATGTTTGATAAGGCTTCCAAATTGCAAGGTCAAACCGGTGAAAACTTCTTGCGCTTGTTGGAAACCCGCTTAGATAATATCGTGCGCCGCTTAGGTTTTGCCGTATCTTTGAAAACGGCCCGCCAAATCGTATTGCACGGTTATGTGACGGTAAACGGAAAACCTGTCAATGTGCCCTCTTTCCAAGTAAAACCCGGTGATAAAGTGGCCTTGAGTGCTGCTTTGGCCGAAAATACGCAAGTAAAGCAAGGATTGGTAGAAACGGAAAAACGCAACCAACGCCCCAGTTTCTTGGAATTTGATGCAGAAAAATTGACTGGTAAGCTTTTGAGATGGCCCGACAGAGCGGAAATGTCCTACCCTGTCAATGAGCAGCTCATCGTAGAATACTATTCTAAATAGTGCGGAGGCTGAAATGGCTTTTAATGAATTAGTTCTTCCCCAAAAGATACAGCTGGACGAAAAAACTGCTTCGGATCGGTATGCAAAATTTACCGCCGAACCGTATGAAAGCGGCTATGGTCACACCGTAGGCAATTCTTTGCGCCGCATTTTACTTTCCGGTATGGAAGGTGTTGCGGTGACGGCTGTGCGCATTAAAGGCGCCGTGCATGAATTCTGTACTTTGCCCAACGTGCGGGAAGACGTCATCAACATCTTGCTCAATTTGAAACAGTTGCGCATTAAGATGGACGGCAAAAACCGTGAATATGTCACTTTAAACGCTGCTAAACCCGGCGCAGTGACCGCTGCTGATATCGAAGAAGTAGACGGTGTCAGCATCGTAAACAAAGATTTGCAGTTGGCCACTTTGGAAGTGGGCGGCAGCATTGAAATGGAAATTGAAATTTCCCGCGGTAAAGGCTATGTGCCGGCTGAAGACTTGGCCAAGATTCAACGCCCTGCCGGTTTTATTCCGGTGGATGCCTTGTTCTCTCCCATTGTCAAAGTCCACTATGACGTTGAACCTGCTCGTGTTGGTCAAAAAACCGACTACGATCGCTTGATTTTGGAAATCACTACCGACGGTACTTTAGAACCTTCTCGTGCTTTGCACCGCGCTGCGGTCTTGCTCTCTGGTTCTTTACATATCTTCACCATCGAAGGTGAAGAACCGGGTACTGTGGCCGTCAGCACGGCCGCCGATATGGTTGAACCGATTTCCACCACCGGCAGCGTCAGCGGCGCTACTCCCGTCAATTCTAAACTTGACGAAGTGCTTAACCAGTCTATTGAGTTCATTGAACTCTCTTCTCGTTCCATTAATTGTTTGAAATCCGAGAACGTAAATACCGTTCGCGATTTAATCAAAATGACGGAAGATGATTTGAAAATGGTCAAAAATTTCGGTGCCAAATCTATGGACGAAATTAAAGAAAGACTGGCCGAGATGAATTTGTCTCTGGGCATGAAAATTTAGGGTATTACCCGTTATAAGGACTGTAAAAGATGATTAAGAATACTGGATACCGTAAACTCGGCAAAACTTCTTCTCACAAGAATGCCATGCTTAAAAATATGGCTACCAGCATTATCTTGCACGAAGAAGTAAAAACCACTCTGCCCAAGGCCAAAGAAGTTCGCCGCGTGGTGGAAGGTTTGATTACTTTAGCCAAAGCCAATGATCATTTGGCCGTTAAAGATACCTTGAAAGATAAGAACGCCTACAAAAAATTGTTTGATGTGTTGGCGGCTCGTTATCAAAATCGCCCTGGTGGTTTCACTCGCATTTATCGTGCCGGTGTACGCCAAGGTGACAATGCCCAAGTGGCTATCATTAAATTGGTGGACTAAATGGTTATTGACTATCTGGGGGGGCTGTTTTCCTCTGACCTCGGCATGGACCTCGGCACTGCCAACTGCTTGATTTACGTCAAGGATAAAGGCATTGTGCTCAGAGAACCCTCTGTCGTGGCTGTGGAACGCGAAACCGGCGAGGTAAAAGCCGTCGGCGCGAAGGCCAAGCAAATGTTAGGTCGCACGCCCGCGAATATCATTGCCGTTCGTCCGATGAAAAACGGTGTAATTGCCGATTTCGAAGTGACGCAGGAGATGATTCGCTACTTTATTCGTAAGGTACATAGCCGCAGCAGTTTGTTGCGCCCTAGAATTGTCATTGGCATTCCCTCTGATATTACCGGTGTAGAACGCAGGGCCGTGGATGACGCGGCCCGGCAAGCCGGTGCTCGGGAAGTCTACTTGATTGAAGAACCTATGGCTTCAGCCATGGGTGCAGATTTACCTATTGCAGAACCCCACGCCAGTATGATTGTAGATATCGGTGGTGGTACCACAGAAGTGGCTGTGATTTCCTTGGGCGGCATGGTGGTGGCTAAATCCATCGATGTGGCCGGTGATGAGTTGACCGAATGTATCGTGCAGTATTTCCGCAAGAAATACAATTTGATTATCGGTGAAACGACTGCTGAAGAGGTAAAAATCAATTTAGGTTCTGTCTATCCGCTTAAAGAAGAAAAATCCATGGAAGTAAAAGGACGTGATCAAACACAAGGGTTGCCGCGTACATTGACGGTGACTTCTGAGGAGATCCGTCAGGCTTTAATGGAACCTGTTCGTTTGATTATTGATGTAATCAAGAGCACCCTAGAAGAAACCCCACCCGAACTAGCGGCCGATTTGGTCGATCGCGGTTTGGTGGTTGCCGGCGGTGGAAGTTTGTTGCGCGGTATTACCGATTTGATCCGCAAAGAAACGGATATTCCGGTGCATCGTGCTGCAGACCCCTTAAGTTGTGTGGCATTGGGGACGGGTAAATTCTTGGAGCAACTGAACGAAAAAGGATCTCGTTTCTTTGGAAGCAGAGGTAAATCTTACTAAGTTTTTTGCTACAATGAGCGGACAGGGTTCTTAAGCCTGAGAACTTTGTCCGCTTTTTTTTGAAATTTTATTTATGCAACGAAAAAATAAACGCAAAATGAATGTGACTCAGGGAAGCCGCAGACGTAAAATTCTGCCGGTGGTTTTTTTGTTGCTTTCCTTGTTTTTGATGATTTTGCCTTTGGAAAGTCCCGTTGCTTCTGTAAAGGCTATTTTATCTTATGTCTTTATCCCTCAAATTCGTGCCGCTCATGGAACAGTAGAATATGCCGGAGAAGTAAATCAAACGGTACAAACACTTTTAAATGTTCATCAAGAAAATGAACGTCTGAAAGAAGAAATGGAGCAATTACGCTTAGAAAATGCCCAAGCTAAGGAGATTATGGCGGAAAATGAAAGATTGACGGCCTCTTTGCAATTGAGTTCTCCGCAGGGGTGGAGCGGCATTTGGGCAAAAACTGCTTATCGTGAGCCGACACAGTGGAACAGTGTTATTATTGATAAAGGCACTTCTGCAGGCGTGCAAGAAAGGGCGGCTGCTATTGCTTTAAAAGACGGCGTACCCGTGTTGGTGGGGGTCGTTATAGAATGTGCAGAAAATACGGCTAAGGTGCTTCTTTTGCAAGATGAAGATTTTTCAGCTGCAGTGTATGCGTTGCCTTCAAAAGAAGAGGGATTGATCAGCGGAAGCGGAAGCGGTCTGTTGAAAATGCAATATTTATCTGTCTTGTCCCAACTTCAAAAAGGAGAAAAAGTGTATACTTCTTCTTCCAGCACTATATTTCCTTCCGGAATTTTGGTAGGAGAAGTAGAACAAGTGGAAAAGGAAGTGGAAGGTGCCACTGCCCCGTTGGCTAGGGTGATTCCTGCGGCCAATGCTTCTTTGGTGCGGGAATTATTTATTTTGATTGATCAGAAAAAGAAAGTGAACAAATGATAACGATTATTAAACTTTTAATTTCATTTTTTTCGGCCACTATTTTTCATTGGGCATTTATGGCCATTTTCGGTGAAGTGGGAATCACTGTCAATATTATGCTTATTTTTGCTATGGTGATTTGCGCCTATTTAAAACCGGAGTTTGGATATCCGACGGCCTTTTTGAGTGGTCTGTTTTTAGATTTTTTCGGAGTTAAACTATTTGGTTGTAATGCTTTTATTTTTACCTTATGCGCTTGTGCAATTTACGGTATGGAGAAGCGTTTGGATTTTGACGGAGTAATTCCGCAGGTTTTTAGTATATTCTTTTTAACAGTAAGTGCTTCTTTGCTTAATTTGTTATTGCTCAAAGTTTTTACCGGTTTTTCGGCTTGGAGTGGTTTTTGGCCATGGATAGGCGGGATAACTTTAAATGCGGTACTGACGCCTTTTGTCTTTAAAATTTTGCACCGCATTTTTGCTATAGAAATCAAAATTTCCTAATGGCAACTACTAAAATTTGTTTTAATAACCGCTTAAAATCTTTGCTCATCGTGGCCTTTTTGGCAGGAGCGGTGGTGGCATTGCGTTTGGCGGATATACAGTTGATACGTCATACGCATTATCTTCAATTGGCGGAACAAAACCGTACGCAAGTATTGTATCAGACGGCTCCTCGCGGTCGCATTTTTACTGCAGATGGCAAAGCCGTAGCCGCCAATGCCCCTTCTTTCAATTTGTATTACTTATCCGCAGGTCCTAAAGATAAAGAATATTTAGAGCGTTTGTCGCAGGATTTTGCGCCCTTATTGGGGGCTGAACAGAAAGTCTTGTTGGAAAAATTAAACAAAGGGGTCCGCAGCGGAAAAGCATTGGCTTTGGCGGAAAATCTCTCTCCCAAAACGGCTATTTCTTTAAAAGAATTATTGCTTTATTATCCCGGTCTTTATTTAATCGAAGAAAACAAACGTGTTTATCCATACGGTGCTTTTGCCAGTCATTTGGTGGGGTATCTGGGGAGTATGGAAGGAAAAGAATGGAAAAATAGAGATTTGTCGTTGGATTATCGTTTGAATGCCAAAATCGGAAAGAACGGGCTGGAAAAAAAGTTTGAAAAAGAAATGAAAGGACGTGACGGGGGCGTATATTTAGAAGTAGATTTTCGCGGACGGGTGAAAAGGGTAATTGAAGACCGCAAATGGCGTGCTGGACATGATGTGTATTTGACGTTAAATCACAATGTGCAGCAAGCAGCAGAAGAAGGATTAAAAAAATCTAAAACGGGACGTGGAGCCGCTGTGGCAATGGACCCGCGTACGGGGGCTATTTTGGCTTTGGTTTCAGCACCGGCCTTTAATCCGAATATGTTTATCCCCTACTCCGACGAGCCGGAAGTGAAATCCAAAAGAATCAACGAATATAATTTGGCCGTACAAGGGATTTATCCTCCCGCATCCACCTTTAAAATCATTACCGCTATCGCCGCGATAGAAAAAGGCGATTTTGATCCTCATAAAATTATTGGTTGTCCCGGTCATTATGATGCCGGATCTCGATTATTTCGTTGTTGGAGTACACATGGTCCGGTGGATTTTTTTGGCGCCATGGCCGGATCTTGTGATGTTTATTTCTACACAATTGCCGCTCAAATGGGTTCTGCCGTGATAGAAAAAGTGCAAAGGATGTTTCAGTTCGGGCAACCGACCGGAATTGACTTGCCCGGTGAAAAAGCAGGCAACTTATATGGTCCTACCAAACGTGCGCGCAACCGTTCATATTGGTTTATCGGAGATACATTGAATTTATCTATCGGACAAGGAGAATTGTTGGTGACTCCGATTAAAATGGCTCAGTTTGCCAGTGCAGTTGCCAGCAAAGGAAAATTATGGAAACCCTATTATTTAGACCGCTTAGTGCATAGTCAAACGGGTAAAGTGTTAGAAATCGGAAAAAGCCGGCAAATAGGAACTGTAAGTATCCAAAAAAGTACTTGGGATTTAATTTTTAAGGCCTTGAAACATACAGTGGATACCGGCACAGCCGCACGTGTAAAAATAAAAGGGTTGGACGTTTATGGCAAAACAGGAACGGCCCAAAATCCGCATGGGCCGGATCACGGTTGGTTTATGGCTTTTGCCGCTCCTGAAGGGAAAGAGCCGGAGATAGCCGTAGCGGTATTTGTGGAATATGGAGAGGGTGGATCTTCTGCGGCAGGCCCGATAGCCAGAGAAATGTTAAAGGCATATTTTTCTATTCAAGATCCCGTTAGGAGATTGAAAGTCGCCCCCGCTCAAAAGGAACAGGTGGCAGGAGGAAATGCATGATAGGATATAAATCTTCTTCCCGCAAAGGAAAAATAGATTGGGTTTTATTGGGGGCCATGTTGGGGTTGGCCTTCTTGGGGGCTTTGTGCATTATGTCTGCGGTGAATGCTTTGTCTTTGTCTAATGCCGTAGTGCGGACTCATTTGGTTGCTTTGCCTTTAGCGTTGGGCGTTTTTGTGACGGCTTGGAGTTTTAATTATCAAATTTTTGATGAACAGTGGAAGCCTTTGTATGGAGTTATTATGGCTTTACTGATAGGGGTATTGATTTTTGGTACCTATCAGCGGGGGAGCAAATCTTGGTTTGTTTTGCCTTTCTTTTCCATGCAACCGGCGGAAATTTGCCGCGTGTTAACTATTTTGGTGGCAGCGGCTTTTTTGGATAGACAGGGCAGGCGTATCCGCGATATGCGCACATTGATTTTATTGGGGGTATTGGTGGGGCCGATTTTTGGCTTGATTATGATGCAGCCGGATTTTTCTTCTATTGTTATTACCTTTCCGGCTCTGATTGCGCTTTTGTACTGCGCAGGGATTAATGTCTTTTATTTGGCACTGATTGCCGTTTTTGCTTTGGTAGCCGGATTTTTTACCATTACTTGGACATATTTATACTTGCATCCTGCCTTGTTGGATTATAAGATTCTTTCTGTTTTTTATAAACTGTCTTCCTCCGTATGGTATATGGGAGGATTTTGTTTGTTATTGGCGGTGGGGGGATATGTTTTTTGGTGGATGTTTAAGCAGTTGCGCGTTTTCTTGCCTTCTTTTTATTTTGTATTGGCTACAATGGTTGTAATGGCCGGCTTTTTTGCAGGGGTTTTTGTGGACCACCAAATGAAACCTTATCAACGTAAACGTGTGGAGGCTTTTTTGGCACCGCAATCAGATCCGCAGGGGGCCTCTTATAATGTTTTGCAGGCTCAAATTGCGATGGGGTCCGGCGGGGTATTGGGAAAAGGATTATTTTCCGGTACGCAATCGCGCTTGGGCTTTGTGCCTGAAAAACATACTGATTTTATTTTGGCGGTAGTGGGGGAAGAATTAGGCTTGTGGGGGACGTTAACGGTGCTGGGTTTGTATTTGTTGATTTTATGGCGCATTGCCATGATTGCCTATTTGTCCAGCGATCGGTACGGTTATTTGGTGTGTAGCGGCATTTTTGGTATGTTTTTGACGTATATGTTGATTAATTTTGGCATGTTGATTGGTCTTTTCCCGGTGGCAGGAATTCCGCTGCCGTTTATTTCTTACGGGGGGTCCAATTTAGTGTCTAGTATGCTGGCTTTGGGTGTAGTACAATCAGTATATGCCCGCAGGATTACTTTGGTATAAGAAAAGACTATGAACAATGCCCCAAAAATTTATAAAATGCGAGTAGTGTTTACTGTGTCCGGCACGTGGGATCATAAGCGTATTTTTGCAGCTTTACGCAATATGGTTTTGCGCAGCGGATTGCCTTTTGAACCGGCAAAAGTGAACAAAAATTGGCCCAGACTTGCCTATGGCCCTGCTTTAGGATATGGGCAGTTTAGTTTGGCAGAATATGCGGATTTATATTTTTCTTCCCCCGTCAAGGAAGAAGCCGCCTTATCCGCATTAACCAAGTCAGCGGCAGGGATTCGTGTTTTGCATGTAAAAAGAGTTCCGTATGCGTTGCCTTCGGTTAGTCAGTTGGCGGAAGTAATGCAATATGCGGTGGAGGGGGATTTTAGTCGCTATACTCCCGTTCATTCGCTCGAAGCGTTTTTTGGCGGAGAACATATATATTTAACCGCACAAGCTCCTAATTCTATGACGGTTGTGCAAGATTTAAAACCGTTTGTTTTATCGGTTAGGCAGGTGCGTGCGGACAGGTTGGAACTGCTTTTGCAACGGCATTTTGACAAAACGGCTAAGCCGGAACATCTTTTGGCGGCATGGCTGAATATGGTAGTGCCAACGGAAGCAGAATTTACAATAGAAGGTTTAAAATTTACCAGAGAAGAGTTGTACTGGCGTGACGGACAAGGAAATTTACACGTCATATAGCTAAGAGGATTTGTATGAGCAATATTTTAGAAGAAGCGCCGAAGGTAGAGGTGATTGTAAATACCTCTTTTGAAGAAACGCGCATCGCTATTTTAGAAAATGACCGTATCAATGAACTGATGTGGGAACGCAGAGGTTCTTTGAATATTGTGGGAAATATTTACAAAGCAACCGTAGAAAATGTGTTGCCGGGTATTTCCAGTGCTTTTGCCAATATCGGATATGAAAAAAATGCCTATTTGTATATTTCCGATATTTTAGGTGCAGACCGTAAAAATATTGAAAAAGTACTCAAAAAAGGCCAACAAATTATGGTGCAAGTGGTCAAAGATGCCATTGGTACCAAAGGTATGAAAGTGACGATGGACGTCACTTTGCCGGGTCGTTATTTGGTGTTAACTCCGCATCAAAGTTTTGTAGGAGTATCTAAGAACATCGAAGATAGCGAAGCCCGTCACAAACTTAATGAAGTTATGCAAGAATTGGCCGAAAAACATTTGAACGGAATGGGTTGTATCGTGCGCACAGAAGCCGAAGAAGCCACCAAAGAGGAATTGGAACGGGAAGTTAAATACTTGTACCGCCAATGGCAATCGATTTTAAAGAAGTTTGATAATTTGCCGTCTCCGGCTTTGTTGCACGAAGATATGGATGCCGTTTTGCAGGTGGCGCGTGACGTGCTGAGTGAAAACGCCAAAATTTATTTATTAGACAATAAATCTGATTATGAACGCGTGCGCGATTTCGTGAAGAAAAATTCTCCGGAGTTGGAAGACAGAGTACAACTTTATAAAGGGAAAACCCCTATTTTTGAGGCTTATGGAATTGAGCCGGAAATTGATAACTTGCGCAAGACTAAACTTCCGCTTCCTAACGGGGGCAGTATTATCATACAAGAAGCGGAGTCTTTGTGTGCTATTGACGTCAATACGGGCAAATTTACCGGAAATAAATCTCAAGAAGAAACCGTCACTCAAACCAATATTGAAGCGGCGCAAGAAATTGCACACCAATTACGTTTGCGCAATATCGGCGGGATTATCGTGATTGACTTTATTGATATGCGCAAAGCCTCCAGCCGTCACCGCGTGGTAGAAGCCTTAGCCAATGCCGTACATGGGGACCGTGCCAAAATCCGCATTTTACCGATTACCCGTTTGGGGCTAGTGGAAATGACCCGCGAAAGAAAACGCGAAAGTACGGGCAGTTTTATCAGTGAGGAATGTCCGCAGTGTCATGGTTCGGGACGGGTGCTTTCCGCGGAAAGTATGCGTATTAAAATTCAGCGTGAAGTGTATGATTTGACCAATGGCCGACCCGGTGGTACTTTGCGCGTGGTTTTACATCCTGTTTTGGCAGAAGCCATTAAACAAAAACAGGCCGATATTGAGGAAAATATTCATCGTTCCCTCAAAATACAGTCTGACCCGCAGTTGGCTTGGGAAGACTATAAAATTGTCTTAGAGTAGTATATTTGTCTCCGCGCAGAGAAAGATCTGCGCGGAATTTTATGAAAAAAATCCTTTTATTTTTACTTTCGTTTTTTTTCTTGTCTGCTCCGGCTCTTTATGCACAGGGGAAGACGGACGTGTCCGTGCTGGGTAAAAATAAAGGGGTTGTATCTTCTATTCAAGTCAATGGTAAAGTGTTGGTGGATGCCAGAGCAACTGCCAAAAAATTGGGTGGGAGTGTGGAAGTTTTTTCCGCTGCCAAACAAATTAAAATTGCTTTTCCGGGCATGTATGCCATTTTAAGTGCACCGCTTAAAGAGGCCATTGTTAACGGAAATACGGTTGCTTTAAAAACGGAAGTGGTGGCTTCCGGCGGTAAAATTTATGTTCCGGTTTCTTTCTTTACCCTTCCTCAAATAGAAAAAGCCTTAGATCGCCAAATTACTTTTGAAAACAATACACTTATTGTAGAGAAAAATTATAATTTGGCTTTTGTAAAGAAAGAGCAAAAAGATAAGTACGACCGTTTGATTTTTGATCGTAAGGGGGATATTTCTTTTTCTTCTGAGCAGCCCAATAAACATACGGTGAAAGCTCTTTTCCCCAATACCGTTCTAAAACGCAATATTACACAAAGAGTAAAAGACGATTTTGTGCGTTCTTTCTCTTTGATTCAGCGCGGAAAAGATGTGGAACTTAAAGTTATTTTAGCCAAACAAGGTAAGCAGTGGGCTTTGCAAGAGGAAGGGGGAAAACTTGTTCTGTCTGTAGCGGCCCAAGCCTTGCCTGCAGAGGCACCTGTGATATCAGCCGTTTCGGAAGAAGCGGAAGAACTAGATTTAGAGGAACCGCAGTTGGTCCCTTCTGTGATAGCAGAGGCCAAGGAGTCACCTGCCGAGCCGAAGATGGTGTTAAAACCTGCTCCTGTACCGGTTATGACGGATGCTTCTCCTATTTTGAAAGGACCGCGTAAAATGCGGATTATGATAGATCCCGGACATGGCGGAAAAGATCCCGGTGCCGTTCGCCGAAAAAGCCTGAAAGAAAAAGATATCAATTTGACAGTAGCAAAGCACTTATACGACTATTTGAAAAAACAAGGCTTTGAAGTTAAAATGACCCGCGACAATGATTCTTTTGTCACATTAGCAGGCCGTAGCAAAATGGCTAACGAGTTTAAGGCAGATTTGTTTGTTTCCATTCATACCAATGCCGCCAAACGTACGGCTGCGCATGGGTTTGAGGTTTATTTCCGATCTGACAAAGCTACCGATAAAGAAGCCGCCGAAGTAGCCTCTTTTGAAAACGAAGCCTTACAATACGAGGAAACACATTATAATTTTGTGGATATGTTGTTGCAATCTTTGGCCAAAAACGAATATATGAATGAAAGTTCTAAAGCGGCAGGGCACGTGCGTAATTATGTATATAAAGAGCCGGGAATCGGTATTGCTGTGAGTCAAAACAATTCTATTCGCCAAGCAAATTTCTATGTATTAAAGGGTGTACAATCTCCGGCTATTTTGGTGGAAATGGGTTATATCAGCAGTCCGAAGGACATTCTTCGTTTAAACAATAAATCAGCACAAAAGAAAATAGCTGTTGGCATCGGAAAAGGCATTTTATCTTATGCTAAAGCAGAAAATTGGATAAAGAAATAGTAGATTTAAATAAAAAAGCCGAGTCGTAAGACTCGGCTTTTTGTTTGCTTTTTTATTTTATAAGAGAGGCTAAAATTTTTTCTATTTCTTTTTCTGCTTTATCTTTTGCTTCTGCTTTTTTTTCTTGTTCCGGCTGTTTGTCATCGGCTGGATAACCCTCTTGAGGGTAGCCTTCTTGAGGATATCCCGCTATCTGTTGAGGATAACCCTGCTCAGGAGTGTTTGCTTGTTGAGAGGGTTGCTCTTGTGTGCGATCTTCGCCCTGCCATTCTTGAGATAACTTTTGGGCCGGCGCCGGAGTTGGAGAGCCGGGGCAGACTGTAAATCTGTTGGCTTTATTTTCTGCTCCTTGTACTGCAGTTTTAGCAGGGCAAGTTTCTGCTTCAGTGCCGGCAGGCCAAGTATCCTGTGCAGAAGGCCAAGTGGAAGCGGTGTTTTCCGCAGGCCAAGTTTCTGTTTTTGTGTTAGCTGGCCATGTTTGGCTTTGAGCAGCATAAACAGTAGTGCCTAAACCGATCATTAATAAAAATATCCAAAATTTTTTCATAAGAAATCCTCATCAAAATACAAAAGGTATCTTTATAGTATAACATAAAACGAAGCAAAAACAAGACCCTAAAATAGTAAAATACAGATATGAAATTTTATTGGGAACTTTTTTTTATTTTTTTTAAAATCGGCGCTTTTACTTTGGGCGGCGGATATGCCATGTTGCCTTTGATGGAGGCCGAATTGGTGAGCAAACATAAGTGGATCAGTAGAAAAGAATTTTTGGATATAACGGCTATGTCCCAATCAGCACCCGGTATTTTGGCGGTCAATATGGCTATTTTGTCCGGATACAAACTGCGCTCTTATTCGGGGGCAGCAGTCTGTGCATTGGGCGCGGTGCTGCCTTCTTTTGTCATTATTTTAATAATTGCTCTATTTTTTAAAAATTTTAGGCAAAACTTATGGGTAGAGCGTATTTTTGCCGGTATCCGTCCCGCGGTGGTGGCTTTGATTGCTGTGCCGGTATTTCGCTTAAGCCGTTCTGCCGGTATCACTTGGAAAAGTCTCTGGTGGCCTGTATTGTGCGCTTTGATGGTATGGCTGGGCAAAGTATCCCCTGTTTATGTGGTATTAGTAGCGGCAATAGGGGGATATGTTTTTTGTCGTGGGGGGAAGAAATGATTTATTGGCAAATTTTTAAGACTTTCTTTAAAATCGGCCTATTTAATTTTGGCGGCGGATACCCCATGATTTCTTTTATTCAAAATGAAGTAGTGTTGAAATATGGTTGGCTTTCCAATGGCGAATTTACCGATATTGTGGCCGTAAGCCAAATGACTCCGGGTCCGGTAGGAATTAATATGGCTACTTACACCGGATATGCCGCCACTGATACCGTGTGGGGTGCTTTTTTAGCCACATTTGCCGTATGTCTTCCTTCTTTTATTGTCATGATTTTAGTGGCTCGCTATTTTTTGAAATATCAGGATAAACCTGCCGTACAGGCCGTATTTAAAGGGCTTCGTCCTGCTATTATAGGGTTAATTGCTGCTGCTGCCTTAGTCTTATGCGACGGGCAAAATTTTATAGATAACAAAAGTTATCTGATTTTTATTATTTCTTTTCGTCTGCTTCTGCGTTTTAAACTGCACCCGATAGGGCTGATTTGTTTGGCCGGCATAACGGGAATCATATTTTATTAATCCTCAAAATATATTGTGAAATTTTTGTCGTCGTGTAAAAAGTTAGGCAAACCTAAAAATATTTGTTAGTTTGGCCTAACTTTTGGTATAATATGTAATTAAAAGGAGAAAAAGATGAAAAGAATTTACATGAATATATTGTTGGGTTTTATTGTCATTACAACCCCTGCTTATTTGACGGCAAACGAAAACCAAACCCCCTTGTTAACTAAAGTTTATGCTCAAGTGGAGCGCGCTTCTGCTCAAGCGGCTCAAGAAAAACGAAAGGAAGATGAAAGAAAGAATGGATATGTTTCTGTTGTGTGGTCTGTGCAAAAAGCCAAACAATATCGCATCAGACGTTTTGGAGGTTTAGGCGGAGGCAAGATGAAACTCGGTTGGGGGGCTGCTAGGCAAGAAAAACGAAGATGTTTGGGGGAGATTATAGAAAACAGAGGGGTAGTGGTAGAAAAAGACTGCATTTTGCCGGAGAATTATCAAGATAAAAGTTTTTCGTTGATTTCGGCTCAAGTGCAACACAAAGAAACCGGAAAAATTGTACGTTTAGGGAAGTTGAAGCGTCATGCAAACAAGCAAAATCTAAGAGTTTTTTTGTTTGAAAACTAAAGAAAATTTGTCATGGAGTAGAGGCGTTGGCGCGTTGGCGCATGGGATCTGCGCCTCTCCTAAGAATATGCCGCACTCTTTTCAGGGGGGTGCGGCATTTTTATTCTGCCGGTTTTTCTTCCTGCGCAATGTATTTTAAATCCAAATTGGCAAATATAGCCCCACGATTGTCATTAAGCCACTTGCGGCTATTTTTATATTCGGGGCAGAATTGAGCCACCAACTGCCAATATTCCGTACCGTGATTCATGTGTACTAAGTGGGAAAGTTCGTGTATGATTAGATAATCTCTAATAGCCTCAGGCATCTTAATAATGCGGTAAGTATAATTGATGTTTTTTTTGGCAGAGCAACTGGCCCAAAGCGTTTGTTGGTCTTTTACGACAATATTATTATATTCAACACCCATTTTTTGGGCCCACTGAGCCGTTTTGGCACGCAATACTTCGGCTGCTTTCTCTTTTAGCCATTTTTCCGCCATAGCATTGACGTCTGTTTGCGGATTCTGGATATAAATATCAAACGAATCCCCGGCGAAATCAACCCCTTCTTCTTGGTCGGGAGTTAAGTGAATGCGAACCGGCAATAAACGGCCTTGATACAGGATTTTACCGGATTCGGTTTCCGCATTGTCAGACGTAGTGCCAAAAACTTCCGGCAAGTCTTTTTTTAGCCGTTCAATAAATAATTTTACATCACTGATAACGCTTTGAGTATCGCTCATATTTTTATTATAGCAATTTCATTTTTCGGACGGAAAAACAATCTTGTAGTTTTGAAGGGAATATTTATACAATAATCCTATATCAGGAGGCCATGTTGTGACTTTAGATACCCTCAAGAAAACGCCCTTGTGGCAGGCTTGCGAAAAAGCAGGCGGAAAGATGGTGGATTTCCACGGGTGGTACTTGCCCGTGCAGTTTAACAGTATTATTGCCGAGCATAAAGCCGTACGTGAAAAAGCGGGAATGTTTGACGTGTCTCACATGGGGCAAGTATTTGTAGAAGGCCCTGATGCTTGGGCTTTTTTGCAATACATCGGCACCAATAATATCAAAAATACTCCTCCTTGCGGCACTTATTTTCATATTACCAATGAACAAGGTTGTATTATTGATGATGCTATTTCGTTTTGTTTAACGTCCGAAAAATTTTTAGTGGTAGTCAATGCCGCTTGTATTGATACGGATGTGGCTTGGTTTGAAAAACATGCCGCTAAATTTAATGTTAAAATCACCAATGACAGTGCCCGTTGGGGTATGATAGCCTTACAAGGTCCTGAAGCGGTTTGCCATGCGGAAAAGTTAATTGCCGGTGTGGAGGCTATGCCGCGTTTTACCATTAAAGAGGTGGAACTTTTCGGTGCAAACGGCTACGTGACGCGTACCGGCTATACCGGAGAAGACGGTGTAGAAATAATGTTGCCGCAGGACCATATTGTAAAAGTGTGGGATTGTTTGCTTCAAGACGGGGTCCTTCCCTGCGGATTGGGTGCCAGAGACGTGTTGCGTTTGGAAGCGGGCTACTTGTTAAACGGGGTGGATGCTGAAGGCACTCAAACCTCTTATGAGGCAGGTTGTGGCTGGGTGGTAAAACTCAGTAAAGAAAATTTTGTAGGAAAAGCCGCTTTAGAAGCGCAAAAAGCCGCCGGCTTATCTAAACGTCTGACGGGTTTTGTGCTGACGGGGGCCGGTGTCCCCAGAGGCGGTTGTAAGATTTGGCAAAATGGAGCAGAAATCGGTTATTTAACCAGCGGTACGTACTCTCCGCTTTTTAAAGGAATCGCAGTAGGCTATGCTCCGGCAGATTTAGCCGAAGGAGCCGAAGTAGAGATAGAAGTGCATGGGCGGAAAATTCCGGCCAAGAAAGTGAAAACACCGTTTTATAAAAATCGGGTATAAAAATTAAGGAGAATCTTATGCATACAGCAGAAAACAGTAAATATTCTAAAACCCATGAATGGGCTTATTTGGAAGGGGACGTTGCTACCGTAGGTATTAGCGAACATGCCCAACAAGAAATTGGAGATATTGTTTTTGTGGACTTGCCCAAAGTAGGCCAACAAGTGACGGCCGGACAGAATTGTTGTGTTATTGAGTCCGTTAAGTCCGCCTCTGAAATTTATGCACCGATGAGCGGTGAAATTGTGCAAGTCAATGAAGCCTTAAACACAGATCCTGCTTTGGTCAACCGTTCTGCTCATACGGACGGCTGGCTCTTTAAAATCAAAGTCTCCGCTCCGGCAGAGTATGATGCTTTGTTAGACTTAAAATCCTATCAAGAAACGCTTTAATGTGTTTTTATTTTCCCCCGTCTGATCGGCGGGGGTTTTTTAGAGGTGCTTATGTTTACGTCCAATACCCCCGAAAATGAGAAAGAAATGCTGAAAAAAATAGGTGTTTCTTCTATCAAAGAACTTTTTAAATCTATTCCCGAAAATTTATTATATCCCTCTTTTTCCATGCCGTCTGCTTTGACGGAGGATGCCTTGCACAAACATCTGCATGCTTTGGCTGGCAAAAATAAGTCTTATCTTAATTTTATCGGTGCAGGCTGTGAGGAACATTTTATCCCAGCTGCCGTTAATGCTTTGAGTTCACGTGGTGAATTTTTGACGGCGTATACTCCTTATCAGGCAGAGGCCAGTCAAGGCACTTTGCAAACTATTTATGAGTTTCAAAGCAGCATTTGTGCTTTGTTTAATATGGATGTGTGCAGCGCTTCCCATTATGACGGAGCCACCGCTTTGGCAGAGGCCTGTTTGGCTTCTGTGCGTGTAAATAATAGAAAGAAAATTTTGTTCTCTGCCGGTCTTCATCCGCATTATAAAGAAGTTTTGCACACGTATCTGAAAAATGTGCCTGAAACTGTATTGCAGGAAGTTCCTCTTAAAGATGGACTGACCGATATTCAATCTCTGCAGACGGCTTTGGGAGAGGATACGGCTTGCGTAGTCATAGCCGGCCCTAACTTTTTAGGACAGTTAGAACCCATGCAGTCTTTAAGTGATATGACGCATCAAGCGGGAGCTTTGTTCGTGGCGGTAGTAAATCCTTTGTCATTAGGTGTCTTGCAAACACCGGGTGAATATGGAGCCGATTTTGCCGTAGCCGAAGGCCAAAGTTTAGGAAATGCTATGCATTTTGGCGGTCCCGGATTGGGTATTTTTACCTGCAAACAAGCCTATGTGCGTCAAGTGCCGGGCCGTATCGTAGGTATCGCCAAAGATAAAGACGGCAAACGTAGTTTTGTCTTGACCTTACAGGCGCGTGAACAACATATTCGCCGCGAAAGAGCAGCCTCTAATATTTGTTCTAATGAAGCCCTATGTGCGCTCAATGCGGTTATTTATCTAACTTTGGTCGGTCCGGAAGGGCTGAAAGAAGTATCCTCTTTGAATTTATCGCATGCGCACGAATTAAAAGAAATGCTTGTAAAGGGTGGTCATAAAATAAAATTTACGGGTCATTTTTACAATGAGTTTGTAGTGGAGCTAAACACTTCTGCCCAAGAAGTGATTGAAAAATTAGAAAAGCAAGGAATTGCTGCCGGTTATGATTTGGGGCAAATTTGCGATAGTCTAAAAAACTGCTTATTGGTATGTGTGACGGAAACCAAAACTGCAGAAGATTTGCAGAAATTTGCAGAAGCATTGAGGGGGTTTTAATATGCAAGAAATCATGAAAAAAAATACCTTAAGCATAGAAAAATCCGTTGTGGGGCGTCGTGGAATACGCTTTGAAAAAGCTGCCCTTGCTCCCCAAGATATCCTGCCAAAAGAACTTTTGCGTCAACACGCACCGAGACTGCCCGAAATGAGCGAATTGGATACAGTGCGCCACTTTACCAATCTTTCCCGACAGAACTATTGTTTGGATAGCCACTTTTATCCTTTGGGGTCTTGTACGATGAAATACAATCCCAAATCTTATGATGTTTTAAGCAGTCTGGAGGGCTTTGCTACGGCACATCCTTTTGCTCCGCAAACGGGGCTGCAGGGCACGTTGGAACTGCTGTATAACTTGCAAGAGTTGCTCAAAGAAGTGACGGGCCTGTCCGCTTTTACCTTACAGCCGGCTGCTGGCGCACATGGCGAATTGACGGGCATTTTGACGGCCAAAGCCTATTTTCAGGCACGTGGAGAACATCAACGTACGGAAGTCGTTGTCCCTGATACCGCACACGGCACCAACCCTGCCACCTCTAATATGGCAGGATATAAAGTTATAAATATCAAGTCCGGTGCTGATGGGTGTGTGGACAAGGAAGCATTGAAGAATGTTTTGTCTGAAAAAACGGCGGTAGTGATGCTGACCGTACCCAATACGGTGGGCCTTTTTGAAAAAGATATTTGCCAAATTGCCGAAATGGTGCATGCAGCAGGTGCTTTGCTCTATATGGACGGGGCCAATTTCAATGCCATTATGGGTGTGGCTAAACCGGCTTTATTTGGGGTAGATATGATGCATCTTAATTTGCATAAGAGTTTTGCCGCCCCTCATGGAGGCGGTGGACCCGGTTCCGGTCCGGTAGGAGTGGCAGCCCATTTGGCTGAGTTCTTGCCTAAGCCAACGGTGATGAAAAAAGACGGAAAATTTGTTTTGCAGGAAAATATGCCACGTTCTTTAGGCAAAGTCAAAGCCTTTTACGGTAATATTGCCGTATGCATCAGGGCTTATTGTTTCTTGCGTCAATACGATGAAAAGACGCTTCATCAAGTGGCCGAACAAGCGGTGTTAAATGCCAATTATATCCGCGTGCTATTAAGGGACTATTTCCCTGCATTTTTTGATGCTCCCTGCATGCATGAATGTGTGCTGACTTTGCAAAAAGACAAGATGAACGGCATTCGTACGGCGGATATTGCCAAACGATTGTTGGATTACGGTTTTTACGCACCGACCATTTATTTTCCGCTCATTGTACCGGAGGCCATGATGATTGAGCCGACGGAGACGGAAAATAAAGAAATGTTGGATTTATTTGCAGAAGCGATGAAAGCCATTTTTGCAGAAATCGTTTCTCAACCGCAAATCGTGCATGATGCTCCGCTACAACAACCCGTCAAACGCATTGATGAGGTAAGTGCAGCACGCGAGCCTAATCTGCGCTGGTAATTTAGAACGGCGCGGCGATAAACCGCGCCGATTTTTTATGGCTGATAACTTATTAACTCCCGCTTTAGATGTATATGAACAAATGGCCTTAGATGAGGTATTGGTGCATGCGTCACTGCAGGGGCCGGTGTTGCGTTTTTACCATTGGAAAGAAGGACCGGCGGTGACATTTGGCTATGCTCAATTTTATCAAGAAGTGTCTAAGCAATGCTTTGCTACAGCAGGTCCGTTGTGTCGCCGTCCTACCGGTGGGGGAGTGGTGTTTCATGGGGAAGATTTAACTTTTAGTTTGGTGTTTGAAAGCAAGTGGTCCCGCCCAAAAGAAATTTATGCACAGTTGCATAGCAGTATTGAAAATATACTTTTACAAAAAGCCTCTTTTTTCAGCAGCCGTCAAGAAGCGGTAGATTGCCAAGCATATGCTCCCAGTCATCAAGGAAAGGCGATGGGTTGCTTTGCAAATCCGGTGGAGGACGATTTGCTGGCTGGTGGCAGGAAAATTTTAGGCGGCGCTATTCGTCGATTTGGCAACAAAGTTCTTTATCAAGGTTCTTTGCAATGTGAGCAAGCCCGAACAAAGCCGATATTTAGGCATTGTGTGGCAGAAGCAATAGGAAAGGCATTAAATGTTTCTTTTCGGATCAATCCTGTTTCTTCGGATATTTTACAACAAAGTAAACAATTGTCCGAACAACAATACCGCACTAAAAATTGGAATCAAAAATTTTAATGAAAAATTTTATTAAATTTCTTTTGGCTATTGTTTTACTGCCGCTTGCTTTTTTTGCGGTGGCGGAAGTTTTTGGTGTTTGTTGGCATGTTTTTGCCGATTTGCAAAATACCGTCGGCTTTTTAAGCGGAGCCACTTTATACGCTGTGATTCATTTTTCAATCTATAAATTTGAACGGATGTATGTTTTTGGCCATGAGACGACGCATGCGGTGGCGGCGATGTTCTTTGGGTTTAGAGTTCATGATATGTCTGTAAAAAAAGACAGCGGTCACGTAAAAATGGATCGTTGCAATGCCGCAGTGGTGTTGGCCCCTTATTTTGTTCCGTTTTATGCCGTTATTGTGGGCCTTATTTATGTAGGGTGTGGGCTTTTTTGGCCGGTAGAGCAGTATCGTTCAATTTTTATTTTTATGGTAGGGTTTTTTATGGCATTTCATGGGGTGCAAACGTGCAAGACCCTGTGGGAAACGCAGCAACCGGATTTAAAAATGGCGGGTGGAAATATTTTTTCTATTGTAATTATTATTCTGTGTAATATGCTGGTGCTGGCTTTGGTTTTGAAATGTTTATTTCCGCAAAGGGTCGAACTTTTGGAAATGCTGCGCGGAATGATTAACAGTACCTATAATTTGTGGAAAATTGTGATAAACTATATAGTAGACCTTCTAATAACGGCGCATCGCTAGGATTTTATGAGCAAAAAAGAAAAAAAGCAAAAAAAAGAAAGCGGAAAAAAGCGTTCTAAAATATTTCGTTTTGCCAAAGGAACGATTTCCTTATTTTTCCGCACACTGTTATTTACGGTTATGTTTCTGTTTTTGCTATTAATGGGTTTGTGGATAGCAGCTCAGAAAATGTTTAATGCGCAGCAAATCAGTGAACTTTTGGTCCATCAACTACAAGAATTGTTTGATAGACCGGTGGTGATCACCTCTTTGGATTTAAAGTTTTTAAATACGGTTCAATTAAACGGATTTGCCGTATTGGATACAGAAGTATTGCCGTCAGAGCCGTTTATTGCGGCAGAATCTGTGACCATTCGTTATAAAATACTTCCTTTGTTGGAACATAAATTGATTATTGACGAAGTGACTCTCAATCGGCCACGTATCAGTGTAGTGCGCGGGCCGGACGGCAATTATAATGTGCCGCCGGTGCGTGCGGCAGAAACGCAGAAAAATTTTGTCAGTCAAACCACCGGAGAAAAAATAGATATCAGTATTGAAGATTGGCGTATCCATGACGGTGTGCTTAGTTATAAAGATTTAGGGCGCGGTGTCAGCCATGCGGTGTATGGGTTGGATGTTCACTTCCCTAAATTAAAATTTGATGAATTATCCCGCTTTAGAATGGAAACGGTATTAAGAAATCGCTGGGGAGAAAATATTTCCGATTTGGAAATACGCGGAAACGGACAAGTTAATTTTGCCAATTTTGATTGGAGCAAGTTTGCTCTGCGCAATTTTAAGACGCAGGTGTCTCTGTTTCAAAAACCGGTTAGTTTGACGCTGGATTTGGATAATTTACGTACACCGTTTTTTAATATTTTGCTTTCCGCCCCTGCTTTTGATAATCAGGATTTATCCGTATTTCATAAAAATTTGCCCACGTTTCGGGCTCCGACCAGTAAGATTTCTGCCAGAGGCGTATTGACGGAAGGGTACAGCTTTTTGACCATCAATGAGTTAACAAGTAAGACGGATAATTTGAATTTTACCTTATCAGGAAAGGCCGATTTTTCTGCCAAACCTATTAAAGCAGAATTTAATCTTAAAACTGCTTGGAACGATTTGGCTATACTTAGCAAACGCTGGCCGTCTTTATCGCGTTTTGCGATGAAAGGCAAGGGCGCACTTTCGGCATCTGTCAAAAGAGAAAAAGGGAAGTTCTCTTTACCTTTAGTAGAAATAAGTACTAAAGGAGTTTCCGGAGATTTTTGGGGATTTTTGGTTTCTGAATTAGATGGAAGTTTTGTAGCCAAAAAAGATTTTACGGATTTATATGTCCAAACGACCAACGGACAGGTAAAAGTGGCCGATACTTTGTTTGATGCATTAAAAATGACCGGTTCTTATCGAAAAGGCGATGTATATGCATTTATTTCTTCGGCTCTTTTAAATCAGGTTCCGCTAAAAATGCGCTTGTCTATTGATAATATTAAGAGCAAAAAACGCAATATAGACACTTCCATTTATTTGCAAAATTTTGAACCGATGAAATTTATTGCTACGGTCATGGATTTTGTAGAGGTTATTTTGGAAATTCCCAAAAAGAAACATAAACCTTTACCCGTTCAAACCGGAGATTTGGCTTGGATGCGCAATTTTAGAGATCGTTTACCTCAATTTATGCCTAATTTTTCGGGTACTTTGTTTGCAGATACTTTTACCAGCACTGTTTTGTCCGGAAATCGTTTTAATGCTGAATTTGCCTTTACAAATATGGTGGCCGGTGCAAAAGAACTAAACGGTACTTTAGACATGAAACTTGAAGAAGGCATTATCCATCAAATGGAAAAGTTGGCCGAAGAACAACAAGCCCTCAATATTACTTTTACGCCCTTTATTATGATGCATCGCATGGAAAGAAGCGGAAGTTTTAAAGTAGGGGAAGTATTGAAAGACGTTGCATTTAATGAAATGGCTGGCTCTGTAGACTTTAAAAACGGTACAATGATTATTAACAATGCTTTTACGCAAGGGCCGGTGATATCGGCTGCTGTATCCGGTTGGGTAGATTGGGTGCGTGAAAACTTTGAGTTAGTGATTTGGACGATGTTTACTCCGTCCTCTAAAAAAGGTGGTATCTTGGCGGAAAACTTGACCGATGAGTCTGGCAATCCGGCATTGGCATTTAAGGTTTCTTCTTCTATGTTAAAGCCTAAATTAGAGATGTTGCGTGCCAAAAAAACCAAAGAACAAATAGATACCGCCCGCCGACGGGGATTAAGAACAGATTTTAATAAAAGCCGCGATTTTTTGAAAGGAGAATTCAATGCTAAAAAATAACCTAGACCTCTTGTCACTTTTGCAGGAACATGGAGCCATTGTGGAGGGGCATTTTGTCATGCCTTCCGGCTTTCATAGTCAGACCTACATTCAGACATCACTGCTTTTGCAACACCCTAATTTAGCGCAAAAAATCGCACAGGCTATGTCAGATAAATTCTCTGCCAAAGCCGATGTGGTAATGGCGCTTACTCCGTCTAACTCTGTACTTGCGCAAGAAGTAGCGCGCGTACGCGGGGCTCGGGCTATTTTTGCTTCTCCGGCCGGAGACGGAAAAATGATTTTAAAACATAATTTTGTCATCAAACCCGGTGAAACGGTACTTTTGGTAGATGATGTGACTGTGGGTGGACGCAAAGTATTGCGTGCTGAGGAAATCGTTAAAGCGGCCGGAGCGAAAGTGTTGGGCATTGCTGTTATGGTGGACCGCTCTATGGGTATTTTGCCTTTGGAAATTCCGCTTCGTGCTTTGCTTTCTTACCCTATTCAAACCTTTACGGCTCAGGATTGTCCGTTATGTGCTTCCGGTGTGCCTGTAAATGAAGTAGATGATTTAAACAAGGAACTTAACTGATGATTGAAATCAAATTAAAACCGAAAGAACACCGCCGTATTGCGGCAGGACATTATTGGATTTTTTCTAATGAAATTGACGGGTTGGACACCTCTATCGAGCCGGGCAGTTTGGTGCGTGTATTAGATAGTGATGGCAATTGCGTGGGTACAGGCTTTTTTAATCCGCACAGTTTGATTGCTGTGCGCATGATTCAAAAGGGGCCGGAGGAACTGCCGGAAGATTTCATTTTTCAAAATTTAGATACGGCTTATGAGTATCGCAAAGAAATCGGTGTGCGCAAATACGGCCGTATGTGTTATGGCGAGTCGGACAATATGCCGGGACTTATTGTGGATCGTTATGGCGATGTGCTGGTGGTAGAAATTTTGACTGCCGGTATGGAAAAACAAAAAGAAGCCATTACTGCCGCTCTTAAAAAGATTTTTAAACCCAAAGGTATTTTGTACCGCGCTGATAGCGCTTTTCGCACGTTGGAAGGATTGGGTAATACACCTGAAATTGTGGGAGAAGTGCCCGATACGGTGCTGATTGAAGAAAATAAAGTGAAGTATGAGGTTCCCTTGCGTGTAGGTCAAAAAACAGGTTTTTACTTTGACCAACGTGAAAACCGCGAATTTTTAAAACCGTATTTCAAAGATAAATTAGTGGTGGATTTGTACTCTTATATTGGCTCTTTCGGCATTACGGCCGCTTTAGAAGGGGCTGCTCAAGTGTGGGGGGTGGATTCCTCCGCCGCGGCAGTGGAATTTGCCAATAAAAATGCTGAACTCAACGGTGTAAAAGATTTGGCCGTATTCCGCAGAGACGATGCCGAGCGTATTTTGTCTGCCATGAAGAAAAAGGAACTGCCTGAGCAACCAGATTTTGTGCTTTTGGATCCGCCGGCTTTTGCCAAAAGCCGCAAAAATTTGCCGCAAGCGGTGGGTTTGTATGTGAAGTTGGTTAAGATGGCCTTAGAAGGCTTGGAAACGGGCGGTTATTTGGCCTTTTCCACCTGTTCTCACCACATTTCACGCGAACTGTTTGTAGATATTATCCGTCAAGGCGTCAGTAAATCCGGTAAACGTGCGGTGATGTTGGAACTGCGCGGACAGGCCAAAGACCATCCGGTCCTAATCGGCATGCCGGAGACGGATTACCTGCATTTTGCTTTACTCCAAGTGAGATAAAAGGAGGAAAAAAAGAAGTACTCGCAGTTTTTGCGAAAAATAAAATTTAATCTGTTTTTGGAACCATATTCAGATATGGTGTATGCCGAGTAAAATCGGCACGCAAACAGGCCAAAAACAGTCGTTTTAGGCACAAAGTAAGCGGACTAATTACCCGATTATTTTGTGCCGAGTGTTTGCCGTCCTATGGGCGGCAGACCACGGCTGTTTCTTAAGGGCTACCTGTTTGCGGCTCTGGGAAAACAGCCGTTTTTGTTTTTTGGGGCCCGACAAAAGGAGTGGAAAATATGAAAAAAGGTTTTACGTTGATTGAACTACTGGTTGTTGTTTTGATTATCGGCATTTTGTCGGCAGTTGCTTTGCCGCAATACACCAAAGCAGTCACCAAAACACGCTTTGCCGAAGCAATTACTTTGCTGAAAAGCATTAAAACAGCCAAAGATGTGTGTTTTTTAGAAAAGGAGAATGAATGTTCCGAGTTATCTGAGTTAGATATAGAAGTTCCCAGTGAAACAAAGTATTTTGAATTTTTTGCTTCGGATCCTCAAAGTGGTCTTTTTGGTCCTTCTGTTGGATATAAAAATGAACAAGTTTGTATATGTTATTACGATGAAGAAAATCCTGAAAGCGGTCAAAATGCTAAATTGGTGTTGTCTCAAAATCACGAATGGTCTTGCTCGGATACTCCGGCAAGTTTTGACTATGCTAAACTATTAAATATTCCTGAAGTTTCTGAAGAAGACTGTGGTTGTTGTTAAGAAATTAAAAAGGAATGTTTTCAAACTCATTTATTTTTGTTATAATATATGAGTAATGCCGAGGTAGCTCAGTGGTAGAGCACTGGTCTGAAAAACCAGGTGTCGACAGTTCGATCCTGTCCCTCGGCATTTCTTTTTTTACTATTACCGCGCTTTTTATAAAAGCGCGGTTATTTTTTGTAATTCTTGGCTATCTTGTAAAGAAAATCTGTTTTCAGTCGGAGAATCTATATCCAATACACCCCATATTGCCCCGTCTTTAAATAAAGGCAACACGATTTCACTTTTAGAAGCACTATCACAGGCAATGTGCCCCGCAAATTGATGTACGTCAGGCACAATTAATATTTTTTGTTGAGCCACTGCTGTTCCGCAGACCCCCTTGCCTATTTCGATTTCGGTGCAGGCGGGCTTTCCTTGAAAGGGGCCTAAGCGCAGAATATCGTCATCTAATATATAAAATCCGGCCCAATTAATATCCGGCATATATTGATATAAAAGCGCCGATAAGTTGGCCATGTTGGACAAACGGCCATACTGAGGATTTAATAAAGTTTTTGCATGGGAAAATAATAAATAATAATCTGTTTTTTGCATAAAAATATTTTAACAAATCATCTTTGTTTTTTATTGCATATCTGCCTGTAAAAGACATATACTTTAAGGGAGTCCTTTTCAAGGAGGCATCTTATGCCTAGAATAGAAGTAGATGTAAACCGCTGTAAAGCCTGTTATTTATGTGTGAATGCATGCCCTAAAAAATGCTTGGGTAAATCTACCACCATCAGCAAAAAAGGATATTTCCCCGCTGAAATGCAACGGCCGCAAGATTGCATCGGTTGTACGATGTGCTATATGATGTGCCCCGATGTGGCCATCACGGTAATCAAGGAATAAATTTGAGGATTTTATGACAGAGAAAACTTTAAGAAAAGGCAATGAAGCTTTGGCCGAAGGTGCTATTCGGGCCGGAGCTCGTTTTTTTGCCGGATATCCCATTACTCCGCAAAATGAAGTGCCGGAATATATGTCTGCTCACATGGCAGACGCCGGCGGTGCTTTTGTGCAAGCCGAGAGCGAAGTAGCTGCTATCAACATGGTCTACGGTGCTGCTGCTACCGGTACACGCAGTATGACTTCTTCTTCATCACCTGGTATCAGTTTGAAACAAGAAGGTATTACTTATTTAGCCAGTGCCGATTTGCCCTGTCTGATTGTCAATGTAATGCGCGGTGGACCCGGTTTGGGCAGTATTAACGGAGCGCAGGGGGATTATTTTCAAGCCACTCGCGGTGGCGGTAATGGGGACTATCGTGTCATTGTTTTGGCCCCGAACTCTGTGGAGGAATTGGGTAATTTTCCGAAACTAGGATTTGAATTAGCCGAAAAATACCGCATGCCTTGCATGATTTTAGCAGACGGTATTTTGGGACAAATGATGGAAAGTATGTCTTTTAATTTTGATCCCATTGATCCGAACCGGTTGGGTAAATTGGATTGGGCAGTGGATATTGAAAAGAACGGCCGGCCCAAAAGAAAAGTATTTTCCTATAAAGGCGATAATCTCATCGCTGATGTTGAGCAACGTGCCAAACGCTACGGCTTGATGGAAAAAACAGAAGCTCGCTGGGAAGAAAGAAATGCCGAAGATTGCGATGTTTTATTAGTCGCTTATGGTTTGTCTTCTCGTGCTTGTTTAGAAGCTGTCAACAAAGCCAAAGAAGAAGGGCTGAAGGTAGGGCTTTTCCGCCCGATCACCTTATGGCCTTTTCCGTCCAAACGCTTGGCGGAGTTAGCCGCAAAAACAAAAGCCGTTTTAACAGTGGAACAAAGTTTGGGACAATTGGTGCAAGATGTAAAATTGGCCGTAGGCGGTGCCGCTACAGTATATTTAAATGCATATCCGGCCGGAGGTCAACCGGACGGGAAAAGTATTTTGACGGCTGTTCAATCTTGTCTAAACGGTGAGAAGGAAGGCTTGTTTGACCTGCAGGATCATGCAGGAGATTTTGCTTACAGTTGTGAGCGCGACACGTCTTTGGGTGTGCAAGGCGATTGCAAGGGGGGCAAATAAGATGACTATTTTAGCTAAAAAACCGCAAAGTTTAACCGATATTCCCATGCATTACTGTCCCGGTTGCGGGCATGGTATTGTGCACCGTTTAATGGCAGAAACCTTTGACGAACTAAAAATCGCAGATCGCGTGATTGGTGTAGCACCGGTTGGTTGCGGGGTGTTTGCCGATGATTATTTTGCTTGCGATATGGTGCAGGGAGCGCATGGTCGTGGCCCGGCCATTGCCACAGGCATTAAACGCTCTAAACCGCAAGCGATTGTGTTTTCTTATCAAGGTGATGGAGATTTGGCCTCTATCGGTATGGCCGAAATTGTGCATGCGGCCGTTCGCAGTGAAAATATTACGGTGGTCTTTATCAATAATGCTATTTACGGTATGACCGGCGGTCAAATGGCTCCGACTACATTAGTTGGTCAAGTGGCTACTACCGCTCCTAAAGGACGCGATCCAAAATTGCAAGGTTGGCCGATTAACATGTGCGAAATGCTTTCCCAAATTACCGGTGCTAAGTATTTAGAACGTGTGGCCGTAGATACACCCCAACATGTGATGGCCGCTAAAAAAGCCATTAAAAAGGCTTTTGAAAATCAAGTGAAAGGAGTGGGCTTTTCTATGGTGGAAGTGTTATCTCAGTGTCCTACCAATTGGCATGCCAGCGTAGAGCAAGCCTTAGAATTTGTGCGTACACAAATGATGCCGCAATATCCTTTAGGCGTGTTTAAAAACGAGGAGGCTAAATAATGTACCAAGGAATTAGAATAGCCGGTTTCGGCGGACAAGGGGTTGTTTCAGCCGGTATTTTATTAGCCCAAGCCGGAGTGGAAGACAAGAAAAATGCCAGCTGGTTGCCCTCTTACGGGCCGGAAATGCGCGGCGGTACAGCCAACTGCTCGGTGGTGGTGACTGACGGTGAAGTTTACACTCCTATCGTTTCGGCACCGGATACGGTGATTGTGATGAATGAGCCTTCTTTACCTAAGTTTGAACCGTTGCTGAAAAAAGACGGTGTGTTGATTTTAAACAGCTCGCTTATTAATTCTCGTCCTACTCGGACTGATATCAACGTGTTTTGTGTGCCTTGCAACCAAATTGCTGAAGAATTGGGCATGGCCCGTATTGCCAATTTGGTGGCTTTGGGTGCTTTTATTAAGTTGACAGGAGCGGTAAGCCTGCAAAGTGTGGCTGATGCGATGAAAAAGGTGTATAAACGCGCCAAGCCTGAAATGTTGGAACTGAATAAAAAAGCCTTACAAGCAGGATATGATTTCGTGAAATAAGAAACGAGAACATTTAAAAGCCGCTCTTTTGAGAGCGGCTTTTTTATTATTCAGCACAATCTTCTGCGTAGTAGCGGATTAAACGGCCCTCAGCACGGGCAAATTTGGCGGCATAATACATAAGGATACTAGCAGGCAGCATCACCGCAGAACAACTTAAAACGGCGATTGCAAGGCCAAAAGCATCTGAAATACGGCCTATTAAAGCAGGGGAGATGGCATCGCCCAGCGCATGAATTAAAAAGATGTTCAGTGCAAAAGCCATAGAGCGCACTTTTCTTCCACTTAAAGCCACCAAAGAAGCGCTGATGGGCCCCAGCGGCATAAAGATAAAGGTAATAGCTAAAAAGAACGAAAAAATGGTTAAAGGCAAAGAAGAACTGATGACCCCGATGGCGGCAAAAGGGATAAAAGTGATAAAACTGGCCAAGATAACGATAAAATGGGCGGAATTGGTTTTTTGCAGGAATTTATCAGAAAGTTTTCCTCCGATGAAAGTGCCCAATGCACCGGCCAAAATAACCATTATTCCAAATAATGTGCCCGCTTGTGCAATGCCTAAATCAAAGAAACGGTGGAAGTAAGTCGGCATCCAGGCAGATAGACCGCCTAAAGTAAAAGTTTGCATGGCATGGCCCAAACAGAGCAACAAAAAAGGTGTATTTTTCAGTAGTGTAAAGTACTGAGATAAACCCGGTTTTTTACGCTTTTCCAAATGGCGATGCTCCCGGTCTTTAATGTGGAAGAAAGTCAATAAACCCAGCAAAAAGCCCGGCACCCCCACAATCATAAAGGCTGCTCTCCACCCCCAACCGGCTCCGATAACGGCCCCCAATAAATAGCCTAGCGCACTGCCGGCGGGTAAGGCTAAACCGAAATAAGAAAGGATAGTAGCCCTTTTGTTTTTAGGATATTGTTCCGCCAAAAAAGGTTGGGCAATGGTGGTGAAGCCTCCTTCTCCGATACCGATAAAAGAACGCGTTGTTAAAAGAGAAGTGTAGTTTTGGACAAATCCGCTTAAAAAAGTAGCTCCGCTCCAAATAAGAGCGCTGGAAGCAATCCAATATTGGCGTGGGTGCCTGTCGGCAAAGAAACCTACAATCGGCGCGTAGCACATATACACCACCATAAATACAGAGGCCAAAAAGCCTAATTGAAAATCCGAGATATGCAATTCTTGCTGAATAAGTGGGAAGACGGAAAAAAGCACTTGCCTGTCTATGTAGTTGAACAGGTTGAGAAAAAATAAAATCCAAAAAAGTTTGCGAACGTTCATTTACTTATATTTTATAAAAAACAGCTGTCCGTGTGCTCTCAAAATGAACAGAGAATGCAAAATAATATTGATTTGCTATAATAAAAAAAGATTATGGAGGATATTTTTATGACAACCGAAAACTATGGAATGTGGGACCAATATAAATGGCAGCTTTCTACAAAATTTCCTGCTTTGTTGGAGCAGTTGGCCCCGGGTGCCGATGAAGAAGCTATTAAACGCGCCGAAGCGGAAATGGGTATTTCTTTTCCGGAAAGTTTGAAGAATGTTTATCGCAAAAACAATGGTGAAAAAGATTGTTTTATTTGTGGAGTGTTATTGGGGTTTCCGTTATACAGCTTAGATCAAATGGTACAAGCGTGGAAAGAATGGCAAGCCGTGAAAAAAGATTTGAGCGAAGAAGATTTAAAAGATATAGAAGAATTCGCCACTTCCGTACCCGAAGGGCACATTAAAAAGAATTATGTTAACGCAAAATGGATTCCTCTTTGTGACGATGCCGGCGGTAATCATATCGGGGTGGATTTAGACCCGGACACGGAAGGGAAAGTAGGACAAATTATTACTTTCGGCCGCGATGAAGATGAAAAAATAGTAGTGGCGGAAGATTTAGATGCTTTCTTTTTAAGAATGTGCGGCATTGTGGCCAGCAATCACTTTGCCATAGAAGATTATGAAGGAAACAATGTTATTATTTTAAATGGTCATGCACATTTGATAGACTATTTAAAAGATGAAGAATCTTTATAAGGAAGAAGAAATATGAAAAAAGGATTTACGTTGGTAGAACTTTTAATTGTTATGGTAGTAGTAAGTGTGTTGGCCACGTTGGCGGTATCCAAATACAAGGTGGCAATGGAAAAAGGACGCGGGCTGGAAGGTCTGCATAATGCCGCCGCCATCAGTGATGCTTTGAATGCTTTTTATATTCAAGATGGCAATGTATATAACTGGGAGCGTGTTCCTTGGGCGTTGGATGCGGCAGCTACAACGAAAAGCAAGTATTTTTCTTGTGAAATTAGAGATGGAAATACGAATTTTCAAGATGTTTTGTGTGAAAGGACCACCGGCGCTTATAACCTTTATTTTACGAATGAAGAAGGAGAAACAACAAAGAAGATTTGTACCGGGACGCAAAAATATTGTAAAGCATTAGGTGCCATACAATCTGTGAAGCTTGAATCGGGAGAAACAGGGTGGAGTTTTTAATAAAATAAAAACCCGACTTTAAGTCGGGTTTTTATTTTGTCTATTTGCAATATTTGGTTTGCCGTAAGGCTTCAAAAAGCGTAATAGCGGCCGATGAAGACAAGTTTAAAGAGCGAACGGGGCCCGTCATGGGAATAGTAAACAAACGGTCTTGGTACGTTTGGTAAAACTCTTTAGGAAGACCACAGGATTCTGCACCAAAGCACAAAAAATCCCCATCTTTAAACTGTGCCTGAAAATAACTTTTTTCTCCTTTGGTGGACATAAAAAAAAGTTGTTCTTGAGAAGGGTTATTTTCCTGTAAAAATTCTTCCCATTTTTCATATCTTTTGTAGTCCAAGTTGGGCCAATAGTCCAGCCCCGAACGGCGGATTTCTTTGGACTCTATTTTAAAACCCAACTTTCCTACCAAGTGCAGGCGCGTTCCGGTAGCCACACAGGAACGGCCAATATTGCCGGTATTAAAAGGAATTTCAGGATTTATCAGTACAATGTTTAGCATGCCATGTGTTAAGATTTTTTCAATCTTCGGGGGTCTAAAAATAAGCGGACGAAAGGAAAATATTTTTATGGAAATAACTGTAAAATATCCTTTCGCCCGCTAAATTTTTGGCTGCTTTATCGACAGAAAAAGCAGCGAAGAACTATTCTTCCCAGCGGATAAAGAACGGCGTTAACACATTGGGGATTTTGTCACAAGCAGGCAAAATGCGCAAGACATAGTCTTGGCGACCGCTGTTAAACGGAGAGATTTGCACTTCATAAATATAGGCATCTCCCTCATTTCCTACCACGTGCATATTGACGGCGTTTTCTTTTTCAATTCCGCCCAAAGTACCGCGAGTACCCAAGTAAAGTTCTACTTGTACATCTTCCGGAGCCAAACCGCCTAAAAATACGCGCGCGCGGAAAGTAAGCTGGTCTCCCATCAAAATGGCTTTATCAAAGGCCGGCGTAATATCGGTAATGCTGACGCGATACCAATTTTCCGCAATTTTTTTGCGCCAAGAAGAAACATTGGCTGCTGTTTCACCTTGATTTAAAATTTGGCCAAAGTTGTTGGCTCCTACATAGAATTTCTCGTAATATTCTTTTACCATGCGGTTGGTATTGAAGAAAGGAGCAATTTCCTGAATGGATTTCTTCATCAAAGCCAACCAGGCAGCAGAGAAACCTTTCTCATTTTTAGCATAGTAAGAGGGAGCAATTTCTTGTTCAAGCAAGTTGTACAAGGACTCGGCTTCCACTGCGTCGCGTTCTGCTTCGGAGCCATACTTTTCGGCTCCGCCGATGGACCACCCAAAGTCGCACGGTCCCACTTCGTCCCACCAACCGTCTAAGATAGAAAGCATTAAGGCGCCGTTTAACGCAGCTTTCATGCCGGAGGTGCCGCTGGCTTCCATCGGGCGAATCGGGTTATTAAGCCACACGTCCACGCCTTGCACCATATAACGGGCAATGTTCATATTGTAGTCTTCCACAAATACGATTTTGTTTTTGAAACGCGGGTCGTTTTGGGTTAATCCGTAAATAGTTTTAATGAACTCTTTGCCTGCAGTATCGGCCGGGTGGGCTTTACCGGCAAAGACAAATTGAATCGGGCGCAAGGGATTGTTGATGATTTTATCCAAGCGATCCAAATCTTTAAACAAAAGTGTGGCACGTTTGTACGTGGCAAAGCGGCGTGCAAAGCCAATGGTCAGCACGTCCGGTTTTAAGACATGGCTGGCTTTATTGACCGTCATCACATCAAAGCCCTGACGTTTTAGCTGGCGTTTGATGCGAGTGCGGGCCATATTGATAAGTTTTGCTTTGCGTTGTACGTGAATGTTCCAAATTTCTTCGTCGGGGATTTCATTTACTTTGTCCCACATCGGTTTGTCGGAGGGGTCAAACTCACCCAATTGATTGCCGTTTAATAAGTATTTGCGGAACAAGTCGTTCATTTCGTGAGAAATCCAAGAAGCACTGTGGATACCGTTGGTAATGCTGCCGATGGGTACTTCATTTTCCGGCAAGGTCGGCCACAAATTGGCCCACATTTCGCGGCTTACTTTTCCATGCAATTTGGCTACGCCGTTAGCATAAGCGGTCAAGCGCAAAGCCAAAACGGTCATGCAGAAAGTGGCAGAGTCTTCTTTTTCTTTACCCAAAGCCAAGAATTCATTCCAAGAAATACCCATTGCTTGTGCATAATATTCCATATATTTGCGCACGAGTACAGGATCAAAGTGTTCATTACCTGCGATAACGGGCGTATGGGTGGTAAATACAGAGGATGCCCACACAATCTCACGTGCTTGAGCAAAACTCATTTGGCGTTGGGTCATAATGTCAATGATGCGTTGCAATAAGAGGAAGGCACTGTGCCCTTCGTTAATGTGATAAACGGTGGGATGGAGCCCCATTGCATTTAAAGCCTTTACACCGCCGATGCCCAAAACAATTTCCTGACGGATACGATTTTCACGATCGCCACCGTACAATTTTTCGGTGATTAAGCGTTGGGCGGGGGTGTTTTCTTGCAAGTTGGTGTCTAATAAGTATAAATCTGTACGACCCACTTTTACACGCCAGACACAGGCTTTTACGGTTTCGTTAAAACCTAACGGAATATCCACTACGATTTCGTGCCCGTTTTGGTCTAACACATGCTCTACAGCCATGTGGGCCCAATCGTTATCGGGGAATTCTTCGTTTTGCCAACCTTCGCGGTTTAAGAGTTGTTGACCATAGCCTTTTTTATAGAAAAGACCAACGCCAATGATGGGAAGGCCCAAGTCGCTGGCGGATTTAATATGATCTCCGGCCAACATACCCAAGCCGCCAGAATAAATGGGCAAACCTTCACCAATACCGTACTCCATAGAGAAATAGGCTGCCAACATATCGCCCTGTTCTTGCTTGTGTTGTTTGTACCAGGTATTGGAATTGTTTTTGTAGTTATAATAAATTTCTTTTACTTTGTTGACTTGTTCTACAAAAGCAGGGTCTTTGCTTAATTCTTCAAATCTTTTTTGAGGAACGCACCCGAGCATCCATTTGGGGTTGCGGTTGGAGTCGTTCCATAATTTGGCATCAATTTGTACAAAAAGCATGATGGCCGGCCAGTTCCAAGTGAACCACATATTATTGGCTAGTTCTTCTAAGAACTTGATATTTTCCGGCAAATTGGGTTGTACGTTGAAAGAATGAATTTTCATGTATTCTCCTTTTAAAGTGTATTTCCTCAATATTATATTAAAAATAGGAAATCATTACAGAATGATGGTCAAAGCAATGAAATAACCCACCATGAGGACAACCCCCAAAGGTAAAGCGGCTTTAGCCCATTCTTTACTTTTAATTTTGAGTTTAGAAGCACAAATAATGTTGGGGATATTGCCAGGGATTAACATACCGCCGGAAATAATTAAACTCAGTAAAAGGAACATTAAGTTGCGCAAAGAAATGTCGGGTGTGATTTCAATAGCAGCCAAGGTTGCATTATCTAAAATAGCGGAAAGCATATTGATAAAATACAAAACATTGGAAGACAAGTGAGAAATGGTTTTTTCAGCCAGCGGCTTCAAGCCATCACCCAACATAACCAAAGCCATCACGAAAAGATATACTTTGGCAGCGCGTACAAAGATATTTTTGATGCTGTGTTCTGTGACGGATACTTCTTTTTTGGATTCGATGTTTTCTTTTTGTTCTTCACATTTAATGCGAGAGGCTAAAACAGCTAATAAGACGTTGCCGGCTAATACGTACCATCCCAAATGTTCTACTAAAAACCAGAAACCGGCATTATAGGGTTCTCCCTTGAGTTTGGAAAGAACAATCGTTCCCAAAGGTTCTCCGATAGAGGTGAGCACCGCGCCCATACCGATGGCATAACAACAATAAACAACCAATTGAATGCGGGCTTTGCGTTGCAAGGGAAGTAAAAGGACAATTTCAGACAAAATAAGTGCAGCGATGATGGCGGTAATCAAACTAGAGGTTATACCCAATAAGAAAACAGTCAAAGCCATCGTGGCGCGCAAGCCGATGAAAGCAACGGTTTTATGTGTAAGAATTTGCAACAGTTTGTGGCTGAATTTAAATAAAAGACCGGCCACAAAAACGGCAACAGTAATAGTGATAGGGTCTTCTAAAGCAGTTGTAATCAGGTGCCAACTCCAACTGTTGGTGACGGTGACGGCAAAAGCACCACAGCAGAAAAGGAAAACTTCCAAATTTTCCTCTACCTTATGTACGGACAAAGGTAAGACCAACACTAATAAAATTAGTGCGTAAAGCAAGACATTTTGTAATACAGACAGTTCCATTTTATTTCTCCATTCAACAAAAAAACCCGGTAAAACCGGGTTAAAAACCCTAATTTGTAGGGTAAAAGAACGTCCCGTACGAGATTCGAACTCGTGATCTCCGCCTTGAGAGGGCGGCGTCCTGGGCCGCTAGACGAACGGGACTGAACACTTATATTTTAGCAAATTATGACAAAAGATGAATAGTAAAAGAAAAAAATGGCTCCACGCGGCAGGGCTTTTTATGTTTTAAAATGGTAAAATAGATATATATCTTGAAGTTTTATTCCTACCTAAGGAGATTTTCATGGAAATTGGTATCGTAGGACTGCCCAATGTAGGCAAATCCACCCTTTTTAATGCACTTACTTGTGCCGGCGCAGAAGCCAGCAATTATCCTTTTTGTACCATTGAGCCCAATGTGGGTATCGTGGCTATTCCGGACAAACGGTTGGACCAATTGTTTGATATGTTTAAACCTCCCAAGAAAACGGCTGCTTTTATCAAATTCGTAGATATTGCCGGTATTGTAAAAGGGGCCAGCCAAGGAGAGGGACTGGGCAATAAATTTTTGGCCAATATTCGTGAAGTGGACGCCATTATTCATGTGGTGCGTTTGTTTGAAGACGAAAATGTCACCCATGTTATGAACTCTGTAGATCCTTTGCGCGATATTGAGGTCATCAATACGGAACTTATGTTGGCTGATTTGGAATCTGCCAGCAAAATTTGCGATCGTTTAGGCAGTAATGCCAAAAGCGGCAAGAAAGAAGCAGTGGCTGCCTTTGAAACCATGAAAAAAATCAAAGCCGCATTGGAAGATGGAAAACCGGTGTCTGCTTTGGGCTTAGAACCGGAAGTCTTGCGCGAATATCAATTTTTAACGGCAAAACCCGTTTTGTATGTGGGGAATAACTCTGAAACGCGCAACGTGGCCAATGCTGAAAAAGTGGCCCAATATGCCCAAGAAACCAATGCCGGATTTGTGGAACTTTCCGTAAAATTTGAAGCCGACATTGCCGAATTTTCTGAAGAAGAAAAGAAAGCCTTTTTAGCCGAAACCGGCAATGATTACACCGGTTTGGAGCGTGTGGTGCGCGAAGGCATGAAATTGTTAAACCTTTGTACCTATTTTACGGCAGGGCCGGAAGTGGAAGTGCGCAGTTGGCTGATTCCTGTAGGTTGTACCGCTCCTCAAGCGGCGGGAAAAATCCACAGTGATTTTGAAAAAGGTTTTATTCGCGCCGACGTTTATACTTTTGACGATTTGGCTAAATACGGTGATGAAAAGTCTTTGCGTGAGCATGGGCTGATTCGCTCTGAAGGAAAAGAATATATTGTAAAGGACGGCGATGTCTGCCTGTTTAAAGTCAATGCCTAAGATTACTTGCAAACATTTCAAACAATGCGGCGGTTGCGCCATGTTGGATTTGGCTTATGAAGATCAAGTAGCCAAAAAACAAGAACGTTTAAAAGAAATTTTAAAAGATTTTTGGTCTGCGGATATCCCCGCTACCAAAACGGACAATCCCGTTTTCTTTCGCAATAAAGTGGAGTTGGGCTTTTGCCGTCAGCCCATTTGGAAAGAGCCTTTTGATAAAAAAGTAAAGCGCGATAAAACCGTTCCGTTGGAGTTTGAGCAAACTTTGGGTTTTAAACTCAAAGGCCGTTGGGACCGCGCAGTAGATATTGAGCAATGTTATCTTTTTGATGAGCATTTAATTCCGCTTTTGCAAGCGGTACGCGCATGGGCCCAAGCGGAAAATTTGGAGTATTACGATCACCGTAAACATACGGGTATATTGCGCCATATTATGTTGCGCGTGGGAAAAAATACCGGTGAGGCGATTGTAGTCTTGTTTGTGACGGACGACGTGCCCGAAAAAAGTTTTGTAAATGCGGTAGAAAGCGTTTGGCCTGAAGCGAATATTATGATAGCGGTCAATACTGGCTTAGCCGATACGGCCGCACCGGAAAGTTTGCGCGTATTGAAAGGGAAAGACTTTATCAGTGAAAAAATTATTTTATCTTCTCCCGCCGGCAAACAAGAGCGTGAAGTGACGTTTAAACTTTCTCCGCAGTCTTTCTTTCAAACCAATACGTTATCTGCACAGAAGATGTACTCTCGCGTGCGGGCTTTGGTCAAAGAAATTTCCCCCAAAGTGATTTATGATTTGTATGGCGGAGCGGGCAGTTTTTCACTTTCTTGTGCCGATTTGTGCGAAAAAAGCCTGTGTGTGGAGTCTGTAGCACCGGCTATTTACAACGGTATTGAAAACGCCAAAATCAATGACGTCAAAAACGTGCAATTTTTCTGCGCTAAAGTAGAAGATTTTGTAAAGCAACAACCGTTGGAACGCAAAGACGTGCTGATTATTTTGGACCCTCCTCGCTCGGGCATGCACCCCAAAGCAGCCAAAGCGGTGGCCGAATCTGGCGTAAAAAATATATTGTATATTTCTTGCAATCCCGTCACTTTGGCGGCAGATTTAAAAATCCTGACTCAATATTATGATGTAAAAGATGTGGAAGCCTTTGATTTCTTTCCGCATACGGACCATATTGAAACCTTGGTACAACTGAAACTGAAATAAGAAGGAATTATGCAGAAATCAAATTTTTGGCGGTTATTTGGTGCATATTTGGTCGATTTTGTGCTTACTTTTTTTGCCACTTGGTTAATGTGGAAACTTTTTGAGGCATGTTTCCCTCAAGCATTAATTGGTAAAAATGGCGCTTCTGTGTTTTTTTGTGTTCTTACAATGTGCGCTTTTATTCCTAACTTATCGTATTTTGTGTGGAGTGAATACTTGTGGAAAAAGACTCTTGGGAAGAGAGTGCTGTGTATAGAAGTGCTCGAGGGGAACCGACGGCCATCCGTAAAAAAATTATTGAAAGCATATGGGATAGATTTTTTACTTTCCATTCCTGTGACGACCGCATGTATCATGGTAGGGTTATTTTTGCAAGCTATCATTATTTTTGATCGTCGTATGAATACTCTTGATTATTGCATAATGCTAGGAATCGTACTATTGTTTTTGAGTATGATTGTGTTATATTTTTCCATTTGTGAAAGTGTATGGGGTAAAACCCTCGGTAAAAAACTAATGGATTTGCAAGTGGTGCAAGCTGCCCCTGCTAAAACTAAATTCTTATGACCATACAAGAAGCTTTAAAATCTTTAAATCCGCAGCAACTTTCGGCCGTAGATTACAATGAAGGGCCTTGTTTAATTGTGGCCGGTGCCGGTACGGGTAAAACCAAAACCTTAACCACCAAAATTGCCAAACTTATTCACGATGGGTATGCACCGTACCGCATTTTGGCGGTGACGTTTACCAATAAAGCCGCCCAAGAAATGAGGGATCGTGTGGAAGTTTTAGTGCCGGGTCAAAGCCGCAATGTATGGATTCACACATTCCACTCTTTCGGTGTACGTCTTTTGCGCCAAAACGCAGAAAAATTGGGACTTACGCGTGATTTTGCTATTTATGACGATAATGAACAAAAGAAACTCGTCACCTTGCTTTTAGAACAAATGGGCGTCAAAGACCCTAAAAAAGAAGCAGGTCAAATTGTGAGTTTGATTTCTCGTGCGAAAGACGATTGTATTTCTCCGGAAATGCTTTCCACTTCCGCCACAGCCAGCGGATTAGATTTTAAAATCCGCGCAGCTGAGATTTACAAACGTTATGAGCAAAAACTCAAAGAGGCAGGAGCTTTGGATTTTGGTGATTTGCTCGTTAAAACTTTGCAACTCTTGCGCGATCACCAAGACATTCGGGAGTATTACCAACAGTTTTTCCAATATATTTTAGTCGATGAGTATCAGGATACCAACCATACCCAATACCTCATTACGCGTATGCTCGCTGAAAAGCACCGCAAATTGTGCGTAGTGGGAGACCCTGACCAAAGCATTTATTCTTGGCGTGGTGCGAATATTCGCAATATTTTGGAATTTGAAAAAGATTTTCATGACGCCAAAACCATTACGTTGGAGCAAAACTACCGCTCTACCAAAGTGATTTTGGATGCTTCCAATAAACTGATTGCCAAAAATAGCAAGCGCAAAGAAAAAAGTTTGTTTACAGACAAACAACATGGCGATGACATCGAAGTACATCAATCTGCCACCGAAGGACAAGAGGCCGTATGGGTGGCGCAAAATGTGAAGGCTTTGGTGGGGCAAGGGGGATATTCGCTAAATGAAATAGCCGTTTTTTATCGTACCAATGCGCAGAGTCGTAATTTTGAAGACACATTCCGTCGTTATCAAATCCCCTACCGTTTAATCGGTACGGTACGTTTCTATGACCGTAAAGAAATTAAGGATATCCTGTGTTATGCGCGGCTACTGATTAATCCGCATGACGATATTAGTCTGTTGCGTGTAATCAATACACCGACGCGCGGTTTGGGTAAGACGGCGCAAGAACGCTTGCTTGCGTATGGGCAGACCAACGGACTTTCTTTGTATGGGGCACTAAAAGCAGTGCAAAGTGTGCCGGATTTAACACCGATGGCCAGACGTGCGGCAGTGGAATTTGTACGTTTGGTGGAAGGGTGGCGCGCGGATATGTTTATCGCCACACCTACAGATGTAATGGATAAGATTTTAAAGACGTCCGGTTATACCAAAATGATCGAGGCCGAGATAGAAAAAGACCCCGAAGCCGAAAGTCGTTTGCAAAACTTGGACGAATTGATGAACGCAGTAAAAGAGTATGAAGACCGTTGCGCCAAGTATGACAAAGAGGCCTCTTTATCTGATTTCTTGCAAGAAATTTCTTTGTTAACGGGTACAGATGAAACCCAAGTGGGCGAGGGCGGTGCCGTCACTTTAATGACGGTACACTTGGCCAAAGGGCTTGAGTTTAACGGAGTTTTTGTGACGGGTCTTGAAGAAAATCTATTTCCTTTAGACCGTGATGATAGTGATGAAATGGAAGAAGAACGGCGTTTGTGTTATGTGGCTATGACTCGCGCGCGGGAAAAACTATTCATGACCTATTCGGCCCAACGTCGTAAATACGGTAAAACGTATGAAAATATACCGTCACGTTTTTTGTTTGAGAGCGGGCTTTTGAGTGAAGAAGACCGCGAGCAATTTGAGCAAAGCCAACCCCGCTACGATAATTTTAAAACCAAATACGGCTTGTATGGGCAAGGCGGCGGTTTTTACGGTGGAAGTAAAAATAAAAGCGGCTATCAGGGCAGTACGGGCCGCAGCAACAGTAGTTATAACGGATTTGAGGGTTTTGTCAGCCGTAGCCAATTCCAAAAAAAATATGATGAACACGGCTATGAGGTGCAAGACAATGATTTAGATTATACATCTTCTTCTTACAAGCGTTCTTCAGGTTTAGGTTCTTTGTATGCCAGCGGTTCTTCTTATGGCGGCAGAGGTTTTTCGTCTTCTGACAATCGCCGGCAGTTTCCTACCGGTTCCTCTTACGCCTCCGCCGCACCTAAACAAGAAAAAGGTACTTCCACTACTGCAGGAAATGGCAAGACGGTGGTCGTGGGGGGAAAAGTGAAACATGGGGCCTTTGGCGAAGGAACGATTACGGCAGTGGCCGGTTCAGGCGATAATTGCAAAATTACGGTGGTGTTTAACAATCGCGTAAGCCGGACATTTATGCTCAAGTTTGCTCCGCTGGAAATATTGTAAAAGTTAAACATTACAAAACCCCACGTCATGACGTGGGGTTTTGTTTCGGTAAATCTCCGTCCAGATTTACAAAGCGCTGATTAGAGCCGCCAGACCAGCTAATATTGCACCCCCGAAGAAAATGAATAAGAGAACGGGTATCAATACCGCCAAAACGGTAATCCACCCGAACAAGCCGGCCCAAAATGCAGTATTTCTTGCTTCCTCCGTCCGTCCTTGCGCCAGTTGATCTTGTACGCGCAAAGAAAGGATCAGCCCCCCCAACGCCAGCGGAATGGCAAAAAACCCTGTAAAACAAGATAAACACACCGCCACTACAGACAGCGCAAAGTGCGTATTGACGGGCTTGCCATTATGGCAAGCACCGTCCTGCAATTGGTCGTTTACCGGCAAGGCGCCCGGTTGTGTTTTTTTGAAATCTTTGTTCATAGTTTTTTGCCTCCGTATATGTTCAGCGCAACCCTGTGCGGGTTATTTTTTCTTGCCGATATCTTTGTCTTTACCGCATCCACATCCGCATCCCATAACGGCACCTCCTTGATTGGTATAGTCAACTTCAAAATTATTATATAAAATGTAATTTCAAAGGAGTCTTTCAAAATGAGATTAGATGAAAAACACGCCACGACGTGCGCACGCATGGTCAAAATGGCACTAACTGAAAAAGAGGCCCAAAAATATCAGGCCGAACTGCAAGAACTTTTTGCTTGGGTAAAACAACTTTCTGAAGTAGACGTAAGCCAAGTGCAAACGTCTGCTGCCGTACGTGCGGCTTATTTACGTCCGGACGTTGCTGTCACCGATGAGGCTTTGTCTGAACAATTGGTGGGTGCTTTCAGTGCTCAGGAAGGGCACTGTGCTAAAGTGAAGAAGGTGCTTTAATATGAAAACTGTTTTTGAAATTGCTCAAGCCGTACAAGCCGGCACTTTAAGCGCGCGTAAAGCGGTAGAAGATGCTTTGCAAAAAATAAAAGAATTAAACCCTCAAATTAATGCTTTTGTAGAAGTGTGGGCAGACGAGGCTTTGCAAAGAGCCGACGAAATAGATGCCCGTCGTGCCAAAGGGGAAAAATTGGGACCATTGGCCGGAGTGCCGATTGGCATTAAAGATAATATTTTATACAAAGGCCACAAGGCTACTTGCTGTTCTGAAATGTTGGCCAACTATGTAGCTCCGTATAACGCAACGGTGGTGGAAAAGTTGCTGGCGGCCGATGCCGTAATTGTGGGGCGTACCAATATGGACGAATTTGCTATGGGTAGCAGCAATCAAACTTCTGTGTATGGCCCTGTGCATAATCCGATAGATTTTGACCGTGTTCCAGGCGGAAGTTCCGGCGGAAGTGCCGCCGCTGTGGCAGCCGGTATGGTGCCTGCTTGTTTGGGCACTGATACAGGCGGTTCTGTACGTCAACCGGCTTCTTTCTGCGGTGTTGTCGGTATTAAGCCGGGATACGGCCGCGTATCGCGTTATGGGGTGGTGGCGTTTTCTTCCAGCGCTGACCAAGTGGGCGTGCTGGCCTCTGATGTAAAAGGGGCGGCCTTAGTTTTGGAAACTTTGTGCGGAGTAGATGAAAATGACTCCACTTCTTTGGAAAATGAAGTACCCGCATTTAGCCAAAATTTTACGGCAGATCTGAAAGGTTTAAAAATAGGTATGCCCAAAGGATTTTTAGATGACTTGGGTGCGGAAGTAAAAGAGAAAATTTTAGCCTCAGCGGAAAAATTTAAAACATTGGGTGCAGAAGTTGTGGAAGTGGATGTTCCGCATGCCAAATATTCTGCCTCTTGCTATTACATTATCACCAGTGCCGAAGCCAGCTCTAATTTGGGCCGTTTTGACGGACTGCGTTATGGATATAATGATGATCAAGCCACAGATTTAAATGCCAATTACGAGTCAAACCGTTCCGTTTTTGGCGAAGAAGTCAAAAAGAGAATTATCATCGGGGCTACGGCTTTAAAATCTGAAAATTTTGAAGAATGTTATATGCAGGCCTTCAAAGTAAGGGAACTGATTAAAAAAGATTTTGAAAAAGCCTTTGCCAATGTAGATATTATTTTGACACCTACTTCTCCTACGACGGCTTTTCACTTGGGAGAACATAAAGATAATCCGCTGGCTGTTTATTTGGCTGATTTGTACACTTGCCAAGGCAATATGGGCGGACTGGCTGGCATCAGCATTCCATGCGGAGAAGATAAATTGGGCTTGCCGATAGGTTTGCAATTATACGGACCTATTTTGCAAGAGGAAAAAATACTTAACGCAGCTTATCATTTTGAGAAAGCATTATGATTGTTTCGGAATTTTCTTGCGGCGGCGTGATTTTGGACGGGCGCAAAGTGTTGCTTGTGCAAGTCAAAAACATGAAAGGCCGAAAAATTTGGACGTTTCCCAAAGGGCATATTGAACCGGGGGAAACGCCCCGTCAGGCCGCGTTGCGTGAAGTGTTGGAAGAAACCGGTTATAAAGCCGTTATCGTTCGTCCGATGATTCGTGTGAAATATGCATTTACGTTTCAAGGTAATTACATCAAAAAAATGGTGCAATGGTACTTGATGAAAAAATTGGGCCGTATCGGCAAGCATGACGCGTCTGAAATTTTGGCCATTCGTTGGGTCTCTTTGGCCAAAGCAAGAGAGTTGGTGCAGTACCCCAGCGATATTAGGTTAGTAGAGATGTTGATGTCGTCTATGGGGGTGGCGCCGGCCACCGAAGAGCCTGAAACGGAGAATGAAGTGGAATAAAAGGTTTTGCAGTTGCTTGTTTTTTGAACACCGCGTAAAACTTTATGTTTTACGCGGTGTTTTTTAGTTATTTTTCCGACGGAAAAAAGAAAAAGACTTGACTTGTTTTTTTTTTTTGCTACAATTTCAGTGTTGCCCTCAGACCCAAATTCTACGTGTTGTTTGTTGGGTCTTAAAGCCATGTAAAAGGAGAGAAAAATGAAAAAAGGTTTTACTTTGATAGAACTTTTAGTAGTGGTGTTAATTATCGGTATATTGTCATCGGTTGCGCTTCCGCAATATACCAAAGCGGTGCATAAAGCGAGACTTTCTGAAGGTGCAACCGTCTTAAAAAGTATTTATGATGCTTGTGATTTATTGATGTTGGAAAAAGGATTTTCTTCTTGTGATGATAATGTAGGATCAAATCTAAATCTTTCTGAATTAAGTATTGAAGTTCCCGGTACATCTACAGATGATTGGACCAGCGAAACAAAAGATTTTTTGTACTCTTTAGGCTCACCGTATGGCAATCCAGCAGCTTATTATAAAAAATTAAATAATAGTCTTTGTTTTATTAGGGTTGATAAACAAATGATTTGTGACTATGATACCGAAGAAGCGGAAAAACTTTGTAAAACGACAGGTTTTGTCATGGGAGACGGATCTTATTGTTGGTAAATGACACACCCCGTCAATTGGCGGGGTGTTTTTTTATAAACTTATTCAGCCGTTATCTTAATTTTTTGGCGGCTTTTTCCAGGCCGTCGGCGGCTTTGTTGCGCAAGTCTTCAGTTTTTTCTTCCGCAATTTGTTTGAATTCTTCAGCTTTTTCACCAAAGCGTTCTTTCAAAGCGCCTGCCCGTTCGGCCAAAGCCTCTTTGGCTTGGGATACTTTGCCTTTTACTTCTTCTGCATGGCCAAGTACTTTGGCTTTTAAATCTTTGGTGTGTGACAAAAATTCGTCTTTGCCGTCTTCATAGGCATTCTCGGCCCATTTTTTGAGTTTTTTGCGAGTAGTTTCCCCTTTTGCGGGCGCAAACAAAACTCCCACCGCCGCGCCAATCAAAGCACCTAATACAAAAGTAGCCAATCCTTCTCCATGTTTATTGCACATAACCCCTCCTATCTTGCTATTTTATTATATATTGTATAACAAATCTTTGTCTTTTCAATATACTATAATAAATATACGGGATTTTTTGTATTTTTCCCACTGTTTTTTTAGATTAGGAGATAAAATATGCCCAATCCGTCAGCCCCGCGCCAAAACGGTCATCAGCAAGAGCCGTCTGTGCGCAAAAATAATTTTGAAGAAGTAGCCCATACTTTTACTAAAGAGGAAGCCTTGTTAGAGGCGGAGCGTTGTTTAAATTGCCCTACGCACCCTTGCCAAAATTCTTGTCCTGTCGGAGTTCATATTCCGGCTTTTATTGCTAAGATTAAAGAAGGTGATATCGGCGGTGCTGCCAGTGAAATTATGAAAACCAGCCTTTTGCCGGCTATTTGTGGCCGCGTTTGTCCACAGGAGAAACATTGTGAAGGCCACTGTGTGCTTAAGGCTAAATTCGGCTCTGTTAATATTGGCGGATTGGAACGTTTTGTGGCCGATACCGCACGCGCGCAAGGCCTTTTGAAACCGCCTACACCAGCTGAAAATACGGGCAAGAAAGTGGTTTGTATCGGCTCGGGTCCGTCTTCTTTGGCTTGCGCGGCCGAGCTTCGCCGCGCCGGACATGACGTCACCGTATTGGAGGCTTTGCATGCTTATGGCGGTGTGTTGCGTTATGGGATTCCTTCTTTCCGCTTACCGCGTGAAGTAATTAATAAAGAAGTGGAAACGGTGCAACAAATGGGTGTGAAATTTAAAACAGATGTGTTGGTAGGGGCGACTATTACCTTGCCTGAACTTTTAAAAGAGTATGATGCTGTTTATATCGGCTCAGGGGCGGGACTGCCGATGATGTTGGGCATTAAAGGGGAAAATGCCGTAGGCGTTTACAGCGCCAATGAATTTTTAACTCGCGTAAACTTGATGCAGGCTTATAAATTCCCGCAAACCGATACGCCGATTAAAGTGGGCAAGAACGTGATAGTATTAGGCGGAGGGAATAGCGCTATGGACGCGGCGCGGTGTGCGATGCGCTTGGCTCCGGAAACGGTGACGATTGCGTACCGCCGAAGTAGCGAGGAAATGCCTGCTCGTGCCGCCGAAGTGGAACACGCCCAAGAAGAAGGTGTGGTATTTGAATATTTGGTGACGCCTAAAGAAATGGTCAAAGATGACAACGGACACGTGAGAGGAGTGCGTTTTACACGCAATGAGTTGGGCGCACCTGATGAAAAGGGACGTCGCCGTCCGGTAGAGATAGTTGGATCAGACTTTGTGATGCCTGCCGATACGGTGATTGTGGCTATCGGTCAACGTCCTAACCCTACTATTACCAAAACAACGCCGGATTTAAAAACAACCGAGCGCGGAGTTATTGCTTTAAACGAAAAAAGGGAAACCTCTTTGGAGGGTGTGTTTGCTGGTGGAGATATTATTCGCGGCGGAGCTACGGTGCTTTTGGCAATGAATGACGGTATTGCCGCAGCGGGCAAAATCAATGAATATTTGGAGAGAAAATAAAATGCAAGAAAATGAAATTTTGCTCAAAGAACAACTTAATGAAGTAGTGGTCAAGTTTGTTATTTATAAACCGCTTATCGCCAAAGCGGCTAAGGCGGGCCAATTTGTTATTTTGCGCGGTAGAGAAGGCGGAGAACGTGTGCCCGTCACCTTAGTAGATTGGGACGCGCAGAAAGGCACGATTACCGTGATTATTCAATCTATCGGTAAATCTACCTTTATGTTTAACTCTTTAAAACAAGGGGATCGTTTTTTAAATATTTTGGGTCCCTTAGGTACACCGGTGGAAATTGCCAACTACGGCACAGTGGCCGTAGTGGGTGGCGGAGTGGGTATTGCCGAAGTATATCCCATCGCCAAAGCCTTGAAAGAAGCCGGCAACAAAGTGATTTCCATTTTAGGGGCGCGCAGTAAAGATTTGGTAATTTTGGAACCGGAAATGAAGGCAGTGTCTGATATTATTTTGCCCTGCACCGATGATGGCTCTCATGGACAAAAAGGCATGGTGACCGATGTGCTTAAATCCGTAGTAGGGCAGGGGGAAAGAATAAATGCAGGTTTTATTATTGGGCCGATCCCGATGATGAAATTTACGGCTAAACTAATGTTGGAGTTAGGTGTTGAGCCGTATGCCAGTTTAAACCCCATTATGTTAGACGGTACAGGCATGTGCGGCGGTTGCCGTGTGACGGTGGAGGGGAAAGTGCGCTTTGCCTGTGTAGATGGCCCGATGTTCCCTGCACGTACGATTGATTTTGATGAATTAATTCGTCGTACCGGAGAATATAAAGACAGAGAGAAAGCGGCGGTGGAACATTACGAAAAAGACCATCAATGTAAATTGGGCTTGCATTAATGAGTTTTTCGGTTAAAACGATTAGTACAAGAGAAACCCGATGCGCAGAGTATCGGGTTTCATTGGCAAAACGTAAGCAAAAAGGCTTTTTATTGATGGGTTGTTTCCCGACGGAGAGAATTTGACAGGGCTTGATTTTTTTTGATAAATTTTATTCGTTGGGAAATATGATATAAAAAGAGGATTTTATGATAAAAAACAAATGTAAAGGCAATATCGGCGGTTTTACACTGATTGAATTATTAGTAGTGGTACTGATTATCGGTATTTTGTCTGCGGTGGCATTACCGCAATATCAAAAGACGGTGCTTAAAAGCAGAACAGCAGAAGCGTGGGCAAACTTAAGTGCTTTAAAAAAAGCCCAACAAGTATTTTGTATGGAAAATGAGGGCTCTACTACTTCTGGACATAGAGTTTCTGATTTGGCAATAGAGGTAGAAGATTCTGCTTATTTTGGTTATACGTTGCCCACTTGTTCAGGTGCGCAATCCGGTGCACACATTTATGCATATTATAAAAAATCTCCTTCCTTTTATTTGGCGATTGGAGATAGCGGAATGAGACTTTGTGAAGGAGACGGTTGTAGAGATCTAGGTTTTTCATCGTATGGTTCCGGAGTTTCTTGTATTTGTGGTGGGGAAGGATCTTCTTGTTATTATATAGAGTAATATCGAATATATAAAAACACCCCGTCAACTTGGCGGGGTGTTTTTTGTGATAAAACTGTTTACAACAGTTTGGAGGCCAAGTCTGCTAAGCGGCTGCGCTCGGTCTTGGTAAAGGTAATGTGCCCATGAGAGGGTTGTCCTTTGAGGCGGTCCACCAGATAGGTAAGGCCGTTGGATTCTACATCCAAATACGGGGTATCAATTTGATACGGGTCGCCCGTCACCACGATTTTAGTGCCTTCTCCGGCACGCGTAAGAATAGTTTTCATCTCGTGCGGAGTGAGGTTTTGCGCATCGTCTACAATCATGTATTGTCCCGGTAAAGAGCGTCCGCGCATGTGAGTGACAGAGGCAATTTCAATTTTGCCGCTATCTAAGAGATAATGGGCTTTTTCTTCTCCCTCGTCAGGATTTTTACGGTCAGCCAAGAAAGCCAAGTTGTCATAAATAGCACCCATCCATGCCTCTAACTTTTCTTCTTTGGTACCGGGCAAGAAACCTAAATCTTTTCCCACAGGTACAATGGAGCGGCACACCACCATACGTCTGTAGGCATTTTCGTCCATCGTGCGTTGCAATCCGGTGGCTAAGGTAATCAATGTTTTGCCGGTGCCTGCTGTACCTACTAAGGTGACAATATCCAAACTGTCATCAAGCAAGAGTTCCATCGCAAATCGTTGCTCTTTGTTAAGCGGTTTAATGCCCCATGCCATCGGCTCTTGTGAGGAGAGCGGTCTTAAGCAAAATTCTCCATGATTAGACACGCGTCCCATAGCAGATTTTTTACTGCCGTCATTGGCTTTTAAAATCAAAAATTCATTGGGAAAATATAATCCTTCTTTCAATGGAAGTTTTTTATCCCGATAAAAAGCATCAATTTGCGCGCTGTCCACTTCCACTTCCGCTACACCGGTGTAGAGTTCATCTAAATTTACTTTGTCGGAGGTATAATCTTGCGCTTGCAGACCTAAGGCCTCCGCTTTTAAACGCATATTAATATCTTTGGTGACTACGATTACGGGGCTTTGGTCTTTTTTATAAGAGCCCTCTTTTTTAGCCATTGTGTAGGCAATGTTTAAAATAGAATTGTCGGACTTGTTGATGGAAAAAACTTGCGGTAAAATGCCGGGTTTATCCAGCTCTATCTTAAGGGTTCCGCCATTATCAAGAGGCACACCCTCATTCAAACGTCCTTTGGCACGCAAAGCATCTAACTCACGCGATACCATACGGGCACATTTGCCACGATTGTCCCCTTCACTTTTAAAAGTGTCCAATTCCTCTATAACAACCATAGGAATAATGACGTGATTGTCTTCAAAAGCATACAAAGAGTTAACGTCATGGAGTAAAACGTTTGTATCTAGGATAAAAGTTTTTTTCATAGTTCACCTCGTCCCGTCTGAAAATGCGATGACTTACCTATAGTATAAAGATTAGAACCAAATTTATCAAGTGTTTTTTCGGCGTAGAAATGTGCAAAACAGGTGTATTAATTGCTATAAGTATATATATGAAATATCTTTGTATTCACGGACACTTTTATCAACCTCCGCGCGAAAATGCCTGGCTGGAAACTGTAGAACGTCAGGATAGCGCTTTTCCTTTCCATGATTGGAATGCACGCATTACGGCCGAATGCTATGGCCCGAATGCTTCTGCCCGCGTACTTAATACGAAGGGGGAACTGACGCATTTAATTGATAATTATTCTTATATCAGTTTTAACTTTGGCCCTACTCTATTGTCTTGGTTGGAAGAATATACACCTCAAGTTTATCAGGCTATTTTAAATTCAGATAAAAAAAGCCAACAGCATTTTAATGGTCATGGCTCTGCGATTGCGCAAGTGTATAATCATATGATTATGCCGCTGGCCAATGCGCGTGATAAAGAAACGCAAGTAAAGTGGGGACTGGCTGATTTTAAAAAACGTTTTGGACGTGAGCCGGAATCAATGTGGTTAGCGGAGACGGCTTGTAATACCGAAACGTTAGAAGTTTTGGCTGAACATGGCATGAAATATGTTATCTTGGCTCCCGGTCAATGTGCGCGCGTGCGCAAAATCGGAGAAAAAAATTGGACCGATGTTTCCGGTGCTAAGGTAGACCCCAAACGTCCCTATTTGTGTGTGCTTCCCAGTGGGCGTAAAATTGCATTATTCTTTTATGATGGGCCGATTTCGCAGGGGATTGCTTTTTCCGATACATTAAAAAGCGGAGAAAACTTTGCCGGTCGGTTGCTCAGCACATATAATAACGTTGCAGAACCGCAGTTAATGCATATCGCTACAGACGGAGAAACTTATGGCCATCACCAACATTTTGCGGAAATGGCTTTGGCGTATTGTTTGAAATTTGTCAAAGAAAAACCGGATGTGAATATTACGATATACGGTGAATTTTTAGAAAAATTTCCACCTCAATATGAAGCGCAGATTTTTGAAAATACCTCTTGGAGTTGTTTTCATGGAGTAGAGAGATGGCGCTCTGACTGCGGTTGTAATTCCGGCGGAAAACCCGGCTGGAATCAAAAATGGCGCGGTCCTTTGCGTGCAGCCTTAGACTTTATCCGAGATGAAATGGCTAAAACCTTTCAGACCAAAGGGGCGGAGTATTTCAAAGACCCTTGGGCGGCGCGTAATGATTATATTGATTTGATTTTAGACAGAAGTTTAGATGCTCAACATCGCTTTTTCTTAAAACATGCTACGGAAAAAGCATGGAATGACCGCAGCGGTGCGCTCAAACTTTTGGAAATGCAGCGCCATTGTATGCTGATGTATACCAGCTGTGGGTGGTTTTTTGATGAAATCAGTGGTATAGAAACGGTGCAAATTTTGCAGTATGCAGCACGCGCCTTAGAGTTAAACCGCAAAATGGGTGGTGCCGAGTTGGAACCGCAGTTTATTAAAATGTTGCAGGCTGCTCCCAGCAACATCAAAGATTTTAAAAACGGGGCGGTGGTATATGAGCGGTTTGTGAAGCCTTCTGCTATGTCTGCAAGTAAAATTGCTTTACAGGCCGTATTGCAAGATTTACCTGCCAAGAAAAAAGCCCCTTCTCAATCTTATTGTTGCGATATATTGGATTATCAACGGGAACAAATTCGTTTCAAAGATGGGATTTTGTGCTTAGGAAACATGAAACTCAAAAACCGTATTACGTTGGAAGAAAACGATATTGTTTTTGCAGTTTGCCAGACGGGTGAAACCCGTTTGACGTGTGGAGCCGGCCAAAGAGAAGATATCAACCAGGCAGATGTTTTTGCGTTGTTAAAAGAAACGGCTCAAAAAGAAATGCCTGCGCAACTGCACCAGCAAATTGAGCAATATTTTAAAGAGAAGTATCCTTTTACTTCTTTCTTTAAAGATGCCCAACGTAATGTGGTGGACCAAGTATTAGAGGGTATTTCTCAAATAACGTCGGAAGAATTTGGCCGTATTTTTGAAAAACAATACCCGACAGTACGCGGTTTAAAATATATAGGAGCTCCGCTTCCGCCTGCTTTTAATACGGTGGCCGATTTTGTGCTTACCTCCGATTTGAAGGCTGAATTGGAAAAAGATCCTATTGATATTAATGCCTTAGAGGAATTAATGGACGATGCCCGCACGTTGGGGTTGTCTCTTAATCAAGAGCAGATTAATCAGGTGGCGCAGAAGCGATTGGTTGCTTATGCAAAGCAATTCTTTGCCTCGCCTACATCGTTAGATACGGCCGTTAAAATGGTGGAGTTTATGAATTATCTGGAGATTTTTGGTTTTAATCCGGATACGGCCCAAGCGCAACAATGGGTTTTTAAAGGTCTTGAAACTCTGCCCCAAGAGAAGCGGGATAAGAGCATATTAAAAGCCTTGTCGCGCAAATTAAAAATCGCTCTTTAAAAAAACCCCGCTTTAAGCGGGGTTTTTTGATAGGAAACTTATTTCGTTTTGATAAGTTTTTTGTCTTGTAATGTGTAGACTACATCTGCAAAGTGGGCCGCGTGTACATCGTGGGTGACCATGAGAATTGTTAAACCGTCTTTGGCCAAAGCGGCAAAATCTTGAAAGACCTGCTCTTTGCGTGCTACATCTAAATTGCCGGTGGGTTCATCTGCCAAAAGTAAGGCAGGGCGATTGCATAAAGCGCGAGCAATGGCTGCGCGTTGCTTTTCACCGCCGCTTAAATCCGCCGGCATTTTGTGGCTGATATTGCCGATGCCGAAATTGGTTAAAAGTTCTTGGGCACGTTTTTTCTTGTCTTTTCCGTTCATAAGACCGGGCATAGATACATTCTCCAAGAGAGTAAACTCTGGCAATAATCCGTCAAATTGAAAGACAAATCCCATCTTGTTTAAGCGCAAATCAGACCGTTTGGATTCGCTTTTAATGGCGGTAATTTCTTGCCCTTGAAAGAAAATTTGCCCTGTAGTGGGTTTATCCAACATGCCTATTAAGTTCAGCAGGGTGCTTTTTCCGCTTCCGCTGGGGCCTAAAAGTACTACAAAAGTACCTTCGGCAATGGACAGAGAAACATCTTGTAATACGCACAAGTTTTCTTTGCCTTGTCCGTAAATTTTAGTTAAATTTTTAATCTCAATAATATCAGCCATAACGTATTGCATCCGTTGGATTTACGCGGGAGGCTTTGATTGCCGGATATAACCCCGCAAAGAAACAGACTAAATAACTGCCAAAAATAACAGCCAGCACATCCATCGTTTGTATGCGTACCGGCACTTTAGTTAAATAATAAATATCGCCCGGCAGTTCTACGATATTAAATGTAGCAATGACCCAGCATAAAAGCAAAGCAAGCCCTACTCCTAACACAATGCCTACGGTGGCAGTCATCATGGCTTCCCACATAAAAATACCACGTATCATTTTAGGGCTGGCTCCCAACGCACGCATAATGCCGATATCGCGCAGTTTTTCGGTGCCGAGCAAAATCAAATTAGACGCGATGTTCAAAGAAGCCACCAAGATAATGAGAAACAAAATAATAAACATAACGGCCTTTTCCAATTTCAGGGCAGCATATAAGGTGCTGTTCATTTGGGCAAAAGTGCGTACAGCATATCCATATCCTACAGCTTCTTGAATTTCTTTGGCCACCGTTTCGGCTTTGTTCATATCTTTTAAGCGTACAGCAATACCGGTGACCCCTTGTTTAAGACCTAAAAAGTCACTGGCATCGGACAAAGGCGCGTAAGCGATGGTATTGTCAAATTCATAATACCCCGTTCGCAAAAGACCACTAACACGAAAGCGTTTCATTTTAGGGAACATACCTGCACTGGTGGAAATAGACTGCGGAGAAATAAGCACCACTTCATCACCTACAAAAGCATTGATGTTGCCGGCTAATTCCGTACCTAACACAAGGGGGGAGGGGGCATCTTCTTCCCAGTCTGAAGGACGGAAAGAACCTTCCACTAAAGAATTGTTCAAATTATTGATTTTGGCTTCTTGCTCAGGGATTAAGCCTCGTATAACTACTCCGATGCTTTGCCCTCGATGCGAAATAATGGCTTGTCCGTAAACATTGGGGGCCGCTCCCACTACTTCGGGCAAGGCCTCTACTTTTTTTATATTTTCCGGATAAACTTCAGCCGCCATACGACCAAAGACTAAAATATGGCTCTGCGCCCCGACGATTTTATCTTTAATATCGGTTTGGAATCCGGTCATTACGGCTAAAGTGGTAATCAGGGCCGCCACTCCCACACTAACCCCTGCTATTCCGATTAAAGTGGTAATAATGGCAAAAAGTCCTTTGCGTTTAAGCATATAACGCGTAGCTATAAATCGTTGAAATTTCATAGATATATTGTACTTAATATGAGGTGTCTTTGGCTAAGGAACAGATTTTGATCCGTATTATGTAAAAAGGGGATTGAAAGAGTAATGAAAAAATAAAAGCCCCTAAGCGGTAAGTGTGGGGCGCTGCATGAACACTTGTTATTGAGAAACGACCCTTTCTCTACCCTTAGAGGATTTAATAAAGAGAAATTTTTCAAGAAAAAAGGCTTAAAAGGTAGGAAGATTTAATGCCGCGTCCTCCATTTGCTGTCTTTCCGCCTCAGTCCAGACTCCTTTTAAACCCTTATTTTAAACCGATTAACTTGGGTGGCCCCCCAAAGGCATAAGGTTGAAACCTTTACCAGTATTGCCCCACCATAAGCCAATCATTGGCCAGCATCCGAGGGGGAAAATTTATGCGTGTCAAATTAATCGGCTTGTAAATATTGTATTTAATAAATAAATATTTTACAAGAAATCTTAAAACCCCCTGCCAATCAGCAGGGGGTTTAAAAATTATTTTTCTTCTTCCTTTTCAGCACTTAATGATTTAAGTGTGGGGAAGAAAATAATTTCGCGGATAGAATCCTGTCCGGTTAGCAACATGACCAAACGGTCAATGCCGATGCCCATACCACCCGTCGGCGGCATGCCAGATTCTAAGGCTTCAATGTAATCACCGTCTAAAATGTCGGCATTTTCAGCATCTTCGCCTTGCGCTTTGGCTTTGGCTACGGCTTGATCTTTCAGACGTTGCAATTGGTCGGCAGGGTCATTAAGTTCGGTATAAGCATTGCCCAATTCTCCACCACATACAAAAGCCTCAAAGCGTTCCACCAATTCGGGATCGTTGGGTTTTGTTTTGCTGAACGGACTGACTGCGGTAGGATAGTCCAACGCAATAACAGGGCAGTTGTAGCCGGCTAACAATTTGGTTTCAAACAATTCGTCAAAAAGTTTACTGTCGGGGTCGGCAGCGGAGAAAGAAATGCCTTGCTCTTTGGCCAACTTAGCCAACGGTTCACGTTTGAACTGACGCCCGTCTAACACTTCGTGAATATCTTGACCGAAGGTTTCTTTCCACGCTTCGGGAATGTATAAACGCTTAAACGGCGGGACCAAGTTAATTTCTTGACCGCGATACATCACCTTTTCTACGCCGATGGCTTTGGCGGCATTACCCACGATTTCTTCAAACAGATCGGCCATCGTGTTTACGTCTCCGTAGGCTTGATACAGTTCCATCATGGTAAATTCAGGATTGTGGGTGGTGTCGATGCCTTCGTTGCGGAACATGTGCCCGATTTCATAAATGCGGTCAAATCCGCCCACGATTAAACGTTTGTGATACAACTCTAAAGCGATGCGCAAACGAAGCGGCATTTTCAGTGCGTTGTGGTATGTTTGGAACGGACGAGCTACCGCACCGCCAGAATCCGGTGTTAAAACAGGGGTTTCTACTTCCAAATAGTTTTTGTCTTCCAATGTGCGGCGAATGGAAGAAATGATTTTGGCGCGTTTGACAAAAATATCCTTTACGTCTTCATTGGCAATTAAATCCAAATGACGTTTGCGAAAGCGCACTTCCGTATCTTGCAAACCGTGAAATTTTTCCGGCATGGGGCGAATGGCTTTGGAAATTAACTCCAAGTGGCTGGCTTTAATGGTCTTTTCGCCGGTTTTCGTCACAAACATATGTCCTTTAACGGATACAAAATCTCCTACGGCCATATGTTTTTTGAAAAAGGTGTAGGCTTGATCGCCTAAATTATCTTTGGCAATATAAAGTTGAATCTTGCCGGAAAAATCGCGCAAATGAGCAAAAGCGGCTTTACCCATCAAGCGAAGTTGTACCAAACGGCCGGCGGTGCTGACTTCGGCTTCTTCAGCGGCTTGTTTTGCTTCGGCACAGGTGTGCGTTTTGTCACAGTGATTGGGATAAGGATTAATACCGGCGGCTTTCAGTTCTTCGGCCTCGGCGTAGCGTTGGGCAATGATGCCATCTAATGCATTATTATGTTTTTCTGTGGGTTTTGTTGTGTTTTCCATAAAAGCCTCTATGAAAAAAGCCGCCGCAATCTGCGCGGCGGCTTTAATAAATCTAGTTCCCTTTTGCAAGTAAATCAACTTACTTTTTGTGATAAAAAATTCCGGGACTAGGATTCGAACCTAGAATTAATGTTCCAGAGACATTCGTGTTACCATTACACCATCCCGGATTAACATGTACATTCTACCATTTGTAGAGGAGAGGTGCAAGGGGCATTGTTTTTTTAGCCAAGCTAATGCGTAATTTGTTATAATAAAGTTAGTTAAGCGCCTATAGCTCAATTGGTTAGAGCAGCCGACTCATAATCGGCCGGTTTCAGGTTCAAGTCCTGATGGGCGCATTTTTTTTTAGAAATTTTACGGGGCATGGCCCAATGGTAGGGCGTCCGCTTTGGGAGCGGAAGGTTCCGAGTTCGAGTCTCGGTGCCCCGATTTTTAGTATTAGGTTTTGAGATGAATTGTGCAGCAGTCAAACTGCCATACCTTACCTTTTCTCACCGTCCGTGCCGCGGTTATGAACTGAGCGGGGACGGGGCGGAACATATCATCTTGTCTCCTGTTTTAGAATCCCCTGTTTCCTTTTCTTCTCTTGTTTTATCGGTAGATTTTGTCGCTAAGGGCCAAGACTGGCTGATGAGTGAGGTGCAGATTTGCCAAAATGAACAGTGGAGCCCTTTTTACAAATTGGCTATCTATTCCCAAAAATTAAATCATAGTTTTGATGAACAAGAAGACGAATTTGCCAAAGTATGTGTAGACGTTTTGCAACTTAAACAACCGGCTCAAGCCTATCGCTTTCGTTTGACGATTGGGGGGGAGGCTTCTTTGCCTAAAGTGACGGTATGCTTGACCGATGCACAAGCGCGATATGATGTTTGCGATGCTTTGCTGCCGGAAGGGAAAAAAGAAATAGAAGTTAAGCCCATTTCTCAAATGCGTTTAAACGTGACAGAAAATGATAGAGTGCGTTTGTGTAGCCCAACTTCTTTGACGATGGCTTTAAACACGTTGGGCATTGCAGCTGACCCTTTGCAAACGGCGGAGTCAGTGTATGATGAAAAAGCCGCTATTTATGGGAATTGGACTTTTAATACTGCTTATGCTTGCCAAAAAGGGGCAGATGCTTTTGTGACACGTTTTCAGCGGTTGAGTCAATTAAAGGAATTTGTAAATAAAAACAGTTTAGTGTTGGCTAGTATTGCTTTTAAGAGAGGAGAATTACAAGGCTCGGCCGTACGGCAAACTCCCGGACATTTGGTGTTAATTTGTGGTTGGAATGACGGTAAAATACGGGTAGCCGATCCGGCGGCTTCTTTGACCAAAGAAGTAATCCGCTACTACAATGCGGAAGAATTTGCCCGCGCGTGGCTGGTGCGCAAGCGCGGCTTAGCATATATTGTGAGGAAAAAATGAAAAAAGTATTAATCGTAGTATTAGGGTTATTTTGTTTGCAGGCATGCCAAAAGCAAGATGATAAGCAGACGCTTGTGGTGGCACATACCGGAGAAATGCAATCTTTAGATCCGGTATATTCTTATGACGGTGTCACGCAAGGCATGATGATTAATGTATATGATACTTTGCTTAAGTTTAACGGTAGTTCCATGACGGACTTTTTGCCTTCCGTATCTGAAAAAGTGCCTTCAGTGGAGAACGGACTCATTTCCAAAGATGGGTTAACGTATACATTCCCTATAAGAAAAGGAATTAAATTTCATGATGGAACGGAACTTACCCCCGAAGATGTGCGTTATTCTCTTTTGCGTTTTATGATTTCGGATATTTCCGGCGGGCCGTCTAGTTTGTTGTTGGAGCCAATTTTGGGCATTACTTCTACGCGTAATGAAAAAGGGGAAATAATTCTGGATTTTAAAAAAGCCGAAAAAGCCATAGAAATAAAAGAGAATAATGTAATTATTCATTTACAACAGCCTTTTGCCCCTTTTTTGGGAGTGATTGCCCGTTGGGGGTATATCGTGCCGAAAAAATGGGTCGTGCGAAACGGCGGTTGGGACGGAACAGAAGAAACATGGAAAAATTTTAACAATTTTGAAAAGCAAAACTCTTATCTTTTTGATCACATGAACGGCAGTGGTCCTTTTAAATTGGTTCGTTGGGATAATTCCGCTCGCCGTTTGCAGTTGGCTGCCCATGAGGATTATTTTGAAGGGGCTGCCTCCATTAAAAATATTCATATGATGACAGTGACCGAAGCCAGCATGCTGCGCTTAATGCTGGAAACGGGCGATGTTGATATTTCTGAGATTCAGCCTCAATTTGCCGATCAACTTCGCGGCAAAGAAGGGGTGATAGTGTACGACAATTTGCCCCGTTTACGCACCGATCCGGTGATTTTCTTTACGTTGGATATTAATACAAAAGCAAACCCGGACGTAGGCTCCGGTAAGTTGGACGGTGCAGGCATTCCGGCTGATTTCTTTAGCGATGAAGATGTGCGAAAGGGGTTTTCTTATGCCTTTGATTATGATTCTTTCTTAGATGAAAGTTTAAACGGCAGAGGGACGCGTGCCTATGGCCCAGCACCGGAAGGCTTGCTTCATTATGATGATGCCGACCCTCATTATGAATTTGATTTGAAAAAAGCCGAAGAACATTTGCGAAAAGCCTGGGGTGGGCAAGTGTGGGAAAAAGGTTTTGTATTTACCATTACCTACAATAACGGCAGTACACAACGGCAAATTGCTGCTGAAATGTTGAAAAGAAATATAGAAAAGTTAAACCCCAAATTTAAAGTAGATGTGCGCGGTGTAATGTGGGCTTCTTTCTTGGAGAAAACTATCTCTCGTCAAATGCCGGTATGGGTGCGCGGTTGGGTGGCAGATTATGCAGATGCGCATAATTTTTACTTTGCCTTTATGCATGGGGACGGCCGCTATGCTATTTCTCAAGGATATAAAAATCCGAAAGCAGAAGATTTAGTCAAAAAAGCCGTTGTACAAACTAATCCGGAGAAACGTGTGGCGCTCTACAAGCAGTTGCACCGTATCGCTTATGAAGATGCTATGCAAATCTATACCATTCACCCTACGGGCTTGTGGGCGATGAGAGATCGGGTAAAAGGTTTTGTAGATAATCCGGTGTATATGGGGCTATACTTCTACCCCATGTATAAATAAAGCAGAAAGGATTGTTCGGTTATTAATATTTTGCATCTACAGGGTAAAACTTTCCGTTTTGCCCTGTGTTGCTTTTGTACTCAAGCATTTTCCGAATTTAAGTCCTTTGCCGTTTCTTTGTATTTATATATCTGGCACTACAGCACGCTTATACTTGCGTTTTCTCATTGCCCAGAAAAAAGCAGAGTTTAGCTAAATCTTTTTTGCTACAATTTTGGGGTCGAGCCGGATAGTCTGATATTAAAATTTGTTTGATTAGTCTTAAATACGTTTAAAAGGAGATAAAAATGAAAAGAGGTTTTACTTTGATAGAACTGTTAGTCGTAGTGTTGATTATAGGTATTTTGTCTGCGGTAGCACTGCCAAAATATACTATAGCGGTAGAAAAATCACGCGTGGCAGAAGCATTGACCATGCTGAAGTATATGCAAAAACAACAAATAATAAATTTTATGGAAGGGGGAAACGGTCTCGGAGAAGAGATTATGGACCTTTCCGGCGGGGAGTGGAATGAGAATGGTGTAGAATATTGCACTAAAAACTTTCTCTACGTAAATGATGAACTACAGTCCGTAGGCGCATATCGTACAAAAAATTGTAGTACAGAAAGTGCAGAATATGAAATTTCCTTATTCACTCCTTTTGATGGAGAAGGTTGGGAAGATGGAACTTGCAATGCAAGAGAAACAGAGATAGGCGAAAAAATATGCAAGGGTTTGCAAGCACAAGGGTTTCGTTTTGAGAATTATCTATAGTTTGTTTGTTATGTAAGGCGGAAAACTAAAATTTGCAACACTTGCACACTATTTGCTATAATAAAGTGCGGGGTAGAGAAGCCTGGTATCTCGCAAGGCCCATAACCTTGAGATCACTGGTTCAAATCCAGTCCCCGCAATAGATTTTATAACCGCCCGCCAGGGGGCGGTTTTTTTATATATAAATTCTTTGCTACAATTTATATAAATAATTTTCAATAGCATCAAACAGCAGGGAGACGATTATGAAGTATGTGGTATATGTTGGACATCATAAAACTTTTTCGGGACTTCGGTTAGGGGTTCGTTTGGCCCAAAATTTGGCTTGGAACGGAAACGACGTGATTTTGGCCGGTCCTAAGGGGAAATTGCCTGATTATACAGGGCTGAAAACAATTGAATTTGCCCCTACCGCCACCACTAAAAAAATGGCGGAAATGCTGAAAAAAGAAGAAACGGAAAAAGTGCTTTCAATAGCTGCTTTACCTATTTGCGAAGCGGCTATATTAAACAAAGTGCCTTTTGTATATTGTGAGCCGGAAAACTTTAAAGAAGAAAAAGCCGTAAAGAATAAAAAAACTATTTTGAAGAAAGCCAAAAAGGTGGTTGTGTTAGCACAAACGGAAAAACCGTTGGATAAAAAAATCTACGGTTCCAATGCCGTACGTGTCATCAATCCTGCCGTTTGGGTGGAACACTTAAATCATAGCAGACCGTCCTGTTTTAAGAAAGAAAACAACATCTTGGCTTCCGGTAAATTGACCAAAACGGGCGGTTTTGATGTGTTGATAAAAGCCTGGGCGCGTTTATCGGTGGGGCACCCCTCTTGGCATTTAACAATTGTCGGCGACGGCCCGAGCAAAACCTCTCTCAAAAAATTTATTGAAAAAAATAATCTCTCTGCCGGTACGGAAATTATTGCCGCCGGAAGTGACTTGTATAGTCTTATGCGCAGTGCCGATATTTATGTAAATCCGGCTCGCGAAGCGGAAGATGTGAACGAACTTTTAGATGCGATGGCCAGCAAATTGCCGGTTATTTCTACCCAAGTTGCAGGGGCGGATGTCTTGATAAAAGATGCAAGAAACGGTTTGTTGGTGCAGGCAAAAGAAGACGAAATGGCCGCTGCTTTAGATCTTTTGATGATTGATTGGGGAAAAAGGGTTTCTCTGGCAGTGGAGGCTTCCCGTTTGAAAGAGCGGTATCCGTTTGAAGCCTTTATGGCCTTTTTTGAACAAGATTAATTATGCACTATCACAGCGAGCAAACGCGGCTTTCTTTACTCAGAATGCAATCTGCCGTAGAAATGTATGGTAGAGATTGCCGCGTGGTTCGTTGGGCATATATATATCGTCGATTACGTAATAAAATTTGGTGGCAGTATCGCCGTCAGTTCTTATCTTTGTTTACCAAAGGACCGGTGCAAGATAATCGCTTACACGTTTTTTGGCATTTGCGCGGTGGCGTAGGCGATGTGGCAGCGGCACGTTTGGCGGTGTTGGCGATGCGTCAGCAATTACCGCACGCAGTATTTTATTATCATGCCGATTCCGCACAGGCTTGTTCGGCTGTATTTGTGCAAGATGAAAAAAATATATTTTTACCCTCAGGTGAACCTTTGTGGTATAAATATGATATTGCCTTTGAGTTGTGTCAAAGTTTCCAACTGGTCCATATCAAACAGAAACGAGTGGAAGTTTTGGCTCCGGATTTTTTGCCGATATTGGAAAAAATCCAACAACGCCAAAAGGATTTTTCTTTCTTTTTAAAAGATAGTTATTTGTTGGAAGATTTGTTAGGACAATGGATGTGGAATCAAGGGCTAAAACGATTGGATTTGCACAGTTATTTGAGCGGTTTGGATTTTGATGTGGAGGCCACACCTGCTTTACCTGCCGGACTTATTCATCAAGAAATCCTTAAAAAATACAACCTGTCGGGAAAAAAATACATTACACTTCATGATGGGATTGATGCTGGTTTTCAGTTAAACGGTGCACGCGCACTAAAATGTTGGAGTATTGAAAATTGGAGAGATTTGGCCCGTCTTATTAAAGCCGCTTATCCGGATTTTCTATTGGTACAATTAGGGGGGAAAAACAGCCCTAAATTTGATTTTGCAGATATTTGCCTGGTGGGGAAAACGGCTTTGGCGGATTTGCCATCTTTGTTAAACAGTTCTTCCCTGCATATAGACGGAGAAAGCGGGTTGGTGCAGTTATCTCGTTATTTACAAAATAAGTGTCTGGTTTTGTTTGGCCCTACGGATAAACCGTACTTTCAAATCTCTAAAAATATAAATGTAAAAGAAAATGCCTGCCAAAGTTGCATGTGGTTGTTTGGTCCTCAATGGCATACCCAGTGTGTACTAGGACATGAAACCTGCCTTAATATGAAAGCCCTTACCTCTTCCCATGTTTTTCAATTTGTGAAAGATGTTTTAAAATAGATTTTTCGCAATTTTGGAAATTTCCGTAGATTTAAGGAAAAGTTCCAAATCTCTACTCTTGTAAGAAATTAAAAGCAAGACAGTCATGTATAAAGAACCGCAGAAAAGTAAAGTCCAAAAATAATTCATCTCCGGCAATAAAATCCGCAGAATTGCCGCCGGTACGAGCGAAATAATATTAATGGCGAGCAATCTTAGCAACTCCCAGAAAGAGCGGAAATAATTTACAAATGGAAAGTGTTTGCGAAACAAGAAATAATTAAGCAAAAAACCAAATATGGTGCTTGCCAATAAAATATAAGGATAACTGAAGGCCCCCCATTTCGGAAGTAAAAACCAAACGGCTCCCGTTAAAGCTAATGAGGATACAATTGCATAAGGGAAACTTTCTTTCATTTTTAACCAAGCGGCAATCGTGTTGTTTTGCAAATAAGCCGGCACTAATAAAATAAGCATAAAAATCATGGGCCGCAAAAAGCGAACGGTATTTTGCGCATCTTGAAGGTTAAAAGCGCCCCTTTCAAAGAAAAGACCTACAATATCCAATGCAAAGTAAGAACTAAATACAGCTACAGGGGTCAGTAAAAACAGCAAGAGATGATTAGTGGATAAAAAGTTTTTATTAAACACATTTACTTGCCCTTTAGAGGCATTTTCCGTTAGTTCTATTTTAGATACATTGGCTACGCGGATAGTGATAATTTCTGTCGGGGAATCGCTGAGTTGCTTGCAGTAGCTTAAAGCGCTTACAATCCCATACCCCATACCGCTGATTAAGAAAACCGGTAAAAGATTGTTTATGATGTCTATAATGGCTAATGTTTGTCCGGTGATCATGTTTTTTTGAGCGCGCGGATGAATGGAGCAGGGACGGGGCGTAAAATCCCAATGCAAATGTTTGTGCATCAACCACATCAGCAACCCGATCTGAAGAATATTTGCCGCCAAAAAGCCATAAATCATACAAATAATACCAACCGTTTTTCCCAACAATAATAGACTGATAAGCGGAAAAATAGCATTTAGAGGGCCCAATAAAGATGTGGCAAAAAATTTATGCATTTCGGCAACGGCCAACAAGTAATAGTAAATCATGTGAGTGGCAAAGAGGAAAAAAGCAGCACAGATTAAAAACTGTTCGGACTTCAGTAAAGCCGGATCAAACCGAGAAAAAGCCCCCACCAATCCCACCGGAAATAATAATCCCAGCACGCACAATCCCAGCGCCAAAAGTACATAAAAATAAAAAATCATGGTTAAAAAGCGGCGGCTTGTTTGTTCGTTTTCTTCTGCCAAGAACATAGCCTCCGGAATCAAAACACTTCCGTTCAATTTAAGCATGAACGTAATCCCGAAACCGATTAGCATGAGAAGATAAAAATAAACGTCCGTATCCGCGCTGGCCCCGAAATAAAGGGCCACCAAAATACTGCTGGCCAGAGAAGCCAATTTCCAAAAACCCGTAGCTACCACCGCTAAGGCAGCACCCGCTTTGTAAGAAGTAGTCTTAAAAATAGATAACATATTTGATATTATAGTATTTTAGGAGATAAAGCCAAGTGACTACACAATTTGAACCCGTTATCGGACTTGAAATACACGTACAACTGGCAAGCAAAACTAAAATGTTTTGTTCTTGTCCCAACGGCATGGACGAAAGTTCCGGCCCGAATAGTGAAATTTGCCCCCGCTGCAGCGGTCAGCCCGGCACTTTGCCCGTTATCAATTTAGGAGCGGTGCGTTTGGGGGTGAGGGCAGGTTTGGCCTTGAGTTGCCAAATCAATGAAATTTCTTCTTTTGAGCGCAAGCATTATTTTTATCCGGATTTGCCCAAAGGATATCAAATTACCCAAAATCTTCACCCCATCAACGGACGGGGAGAAATAGAAATTACCTTCGGTCCTAAAGAAAATTTGCAGAAAAAGAAAATTGGCATCCATCATGCCCATTTGGAAGAAGACGCTGCCAAATCTTCTCACTGTGCCGACTATTCTTTGGTAGATTACAATCGTTCCGGTTGTCCGTTGTTGGAAATTGTATCCATGCCGGATTTGCGCTCAGCCGATGAAGCTTATGCTTATTTGACGGAGATTAAACGTTTGATGCAGTGGGTGGATGCTTCTAACTGTGATATGGAAAAAGGCGAACTGCGCGTAGATGTAAACGTTTCTTTGCGTCCTGTAGGGCAAGAGACTTTCGGCACTCGTACCGAAATCAAAAACTTAAATTCCTTTAAAGCAGTTCGCGATGCGATTAACTTTGAAATCAATCGCCAAACAGAAGTATTGAATAAAGGTGAAAAAGTGGTGCAACAGACGTTGCTATGGGATAAGGAAAATAATATTACCAAACCTATGCGTTCTAAAGAAGATGCATTAGACTATCGTTATTTTCCGGAACCGGACCTGCCTGCTTTGATCCTGCCGAAAGAACGCTTGGAAACGTTGCGTGCGGAAATGCCTGAGTTGCCCGCCTCCAAAGAGGCCAAATTTGTCGGGTTAGGATTATCTGCTTACGATGCAGGCGTATTAACTATTAGCCGTTCTATTTCAGAATATTTTGAATCGGTACTGCAAGCCGGTGTTCCGGCAAAAGCCGCCGCCAATTGGATTACTACTGACTTGATGGGGCTTTTAAATGCCGATAAAAAAGATATTGCTCAAAGTCCTGTAGCAGCGGAAAATTTGGCTGAGTTGATTGGATTAGTGGAAAGTGGAAAAATTTCCAGGAACCAAGCCAAAACCGTCTTTGAACAAATGTATAAAACAAAGGAAAAAGCCTCCGTATTGGTGGAAAAATTGGGTCTTTCTCAGGTGAGTGATGAAGGGCAGCTTTTTGCTTGGGCGCAAGAAGCCATCAATGAATCCCCCAAAGCAGTGGCTGATTTTAAAAAAGGAAACCGCGCCGCAGTGGGTGCGTTGGTGGGTGCTGTAATGCGTAAGAGCAAAGGCAAAGCCAACCCTAAGAGAATGAATGAAATTTTGGTGGAACTGTTGAGTAAGTAAAAGTGAGTTTTTCATCAATTTCACAAAGCACAAGATAACCTCTTGTGCTTTGTTTTTCTAATCTAAAAAAGAACTGTCAAAAAATGAAACGATATGATATAGAATAATTAGACACATAAATAAATGGGGAAAAAGAAAAGGGGGGATTTGTCGCCGATAAAGAGCGGTTGACCCAAAACCTAAAAGTCTGCTATTATTTATGTGTAGAAATAAATCTATAAATGCAACAATGGAGACACACAAATGAAGAACTTGTTGAAACTGACCTTTGTGCTCGCTTTGGCCGCCGGCTTAACCGCCTGTAGCAAAAACGTCAAAGACGATGCCAATGCCGATGCCACCTTGCCGGCTGATACCACCACTGAAATGGTGTTAGAAGAAACCACGGTGACGGAAGCTATTCCTGCCCAAGTAGCTTTGGGTGTGGTGCACTTCGCGCTGGACAAATCCACTTTGACCGCCGAAGCTCGCAAAATTGTAGAAGCCAACGCTAAAGCCATCAAAGCTGTGGGAGACAACTACAGCGTAGTGGTAGAAGGCAACTGCGATGACAGAGGCACCATTGCTTACAACATTGCTTTGGGTGAAAAAAGAGCCAACGAAGTAAAAGCTTACTACGTTCGCTTGGGTATCCCCGCCGAGAAAATCAGCACCGTTTCTTACGGTAAAGAAAAACCGGTTTGCTATGAAGCCACGCAATCCTGCTGGGCTAAAAACCGCCGCGCTGATACCGTCTTGACGGCCAACTAATTGTTTTGAAAAAGGGGCCCGAACTGTTATGAACAGAAATATAAAAATCTTTTGTTTAGGCGGTTTGGGCCTTTTGTTGTCCGGCTGCATCGCCAGCGAGCGTGATATGGGTACGCTCAAATTGCAGCTGAAAGAATTAAGCGAAACGATTGCTGTTATGCAGGTTAACCAAGCAGAGCTTGCCAGCAAAATGGAAGAACTTAATCAGAATTTATCAGTGTCTAACGAGAATCTTTCCCAATTAGATGCGCAAATTTTTAATTTATCTGCCAAATTAGATGATATTAATGTTGCCGTAAAATCCGGCCAAAGCGGTGCGGAAAGTACGGCTGAGCAAAAAGTCTTGCTTCCTTCCGATATCTTTAACGAAGCCAAAAATCACTTAAACAAACAATCCTATGATTTAGCGGTGACGGGTTTTAAACTTTACATTGATCAATATCCGGAAGGAGAAAATATTGAGCAAGCCTATATTTATATGGGGGATGCTTATTTTGCTCTAGAACAAGCTAAGCCTGCGGCTATTGCGTATGCCACTGTGCTACAAAAATTTCCTGAAAGTAAAATTATTCCTACCGCGCGTTTAAAATATGCGCGCAGTATTATCCCATTAGGCAAGACGGAAGAAGCAAAACGCTATTTTAGTTCCGTCGTGCAGGACTTCGGCTCTAGTCCGGAGGCCCGTCTGGCCAAAGAAGAACTGGCTAAATTGAAATAAATTATCATGAAAAAAACTGTTAAATTGGTGCTGACCGCCTTGTTGGGTTTGTGTGGCGCGGGTGCTTTGTTTGCGGCTGCGCAGACGGACGTTTATATTGGTATTACGTCTTCCGGAGGAAAAAAACTCCCTACGATTGCTATGCCTGCTTTTGTTGCGCCGGAAACGGCCCAAAATGCAGCCCAAAAGGTACACGATGTACTACGTGCCGATATTTTGTACGGACGTTATTTTGACGTATCTGAAGACGGGCCTGTGTTTGATTCGAAAAATTTAAAAGACACGTTGAAAGGTTGGTCCCAAAAAAGAGCCAACTATATGATTGGTGGCAATATTTCCTATGAAGATCCCTATTATACAATTCGGCTATATGTATATGATGTGGCCACGCAATCGCCTGTATTTGCCAAAGCCTTCAAAGGAAATGAATCCAGCTTGCGTCGTTTAGCGCATATCGCCTCAGACCAAATTATCCAAACTTTGACGGGTCGGCGCGGTATTGCCGATACCAAAATTGCTTTTGCCAACAACTCTACCAAACATAAAGAAATCTATGTGGTGGATTATGATGGTCAAAATTTGAAAAAATTAACCAATGACCGCAGTATTTCTTTGCTTCCGCGTTGGAGCAAAGACGGGCGTATTTATTATACGACGTATCGTTATAAAAATCCGGACATTTTTGCCATTGATTTGAAAGCCGGCAAAATCGCCCCTGTTATTATTCGCGGTGGGTTGTCTTTGATTGGTGGTGTATCTCCGGATGGAAAAGCGTTGGTTTTTACTAGTTCTAAGGGAGCCAACCCCAGCATTTATATTTATAATTTGGAAACGGGTGAGAAAAAACAAATTACCAATCGTCACTCGGTAGATGGTTCTCCGTCTTATTCTCCGGATGGTAAATTTATTACTTTTGTGTCCAATCGTGCCGGAAATCCTCAAATTTATGTGATGGAGTTGGCTACCGGGCAAACTCGTCCGTTGACTAAAACGTTCAACTGGTCCGATAGTCCGCAGTGGTCTCCTACCGGAGAGTGGATTGTATTTGCAGGTCGTGAATCGCCATACCATCCGTTCGATATTTTTCTGGTGGACTTGACGGGTACGCAACTTCGTCGTTTGACCACTGATGCCGGATCTAATGAAGACCCGACATGGTCTCCCGATGGGCGGTTTATTGCCTTTACCAGCACGCGAGACGGAGGCCGCCGCAAACTATATGTGATGGATTCTGACGGAAGTGCACCGCATTTAGTGGCCGATTTGAAGGGAGATAGTTTTACACCGCATTGGTCTTTTTAATAACTCTTTAGTAATAAATATTTTTATACACAGGAGAAAATACAGCGTTTTCTCCTGTGTTGTTTTTATCAAGAAAATCTGAAAAATGAACAATTAATTTTTAGTGGTTAAAAAGAAATACCTATACGGCCATGTTGTTTTTTCTTGTCAAAGAAAACAATCATTAACTTTTTTTGCCAAAATTCTTTAGAGGGGAAATTAATAGAAGCGGTAGTTTTTGCTATTATATGGATTAAAACGAACTTGCAAAAAACCCCCACCGATTTGGTGGGGGTTTTTAGTTAATGCTAAAATTTACTCACAAACAGGTACGGATATATTTTGACAATTCTCTCCGGGATAAATTTCACAACATACCTCTCCGTCCGGTTTGGGTAAATGTAGAACGTAGGCTTCTGCTGCTTCATCTTGGAATAATGCCCAATAGCCCGCTTCATCTTGAAAGAAAGTCACTTCATTTTGGATAATAGGCTCTGTTAAGGGTTCCTGATCCTGTGCCAAAACAGGAAGAACAGAACGGGCAATTTGGCTTTTCAATAAAGTAGGATTAGCCATTTTGCTAAGAACCGTTAAAGAAAATATTGCAAATACGAAAGCCAAAACCGCTACAATGGTGAAAAATATTCCCAAACGGTTGGGGGTATCGGGCAGAGGGTCCCCCGTTTGAAAACTGGCTTTTACAACATGAGTTTGTGCAATATAATCGTGTAAGGCTTTTTTTCGATTGCTAAAAGGAGCCATCAAAAAGCCCAAAGTAAAAATAAAATAAGACAAGGTTTTTGAGAACGTTCTTCCGGTGGCATGAGCAAAACCGATAGAAAACCCCTTTTCGTTAATGACTTTTATTTTCATCAAACGTTTACCAAAGGTTGCTTGATGTTTGCCGCCTTCTTGAAGGGCAAAATAAAGCCAAAAGGAAATGGCACCCAATATATTCCATGCCAAATAGGTAGAAAGAATGGCAAGGCTATATCCACTGGGATCTTGACCCATTTGTTCGCTAAGAGCGGCTTTATTGCCCAAAAATAACATGATAGGGAAACATATCAAAGCCGGAATAATAGCAGAGAACAAGACGTCTAGCAGAAATGCTATGGCTCTGCGGAAAAATCCTGCATAAGGGATAGAAGCGAGTTGCTGGCTTTCTTCCGGCAAGACCTCTTCTGTCCAAGGAGTTGCTAAAGTATTTTCTTGGTTCATTTTGCTTTTCTCTCTTTTGGTTTTCGGTAGCAGCGACGGCAACGAGCTTGGTAAGCATCGGTCGTTCCTACTACAATGCGCTTGGTATCTTTGGTCATGCGCTGGGTAAAAGTGGCAGGGTTGCCGCATTTGGTGCAAACGGCATGGTTTTTCATTACAAATTCTGCTTTAGCCATCAAAGCGGCGGTCACTTCAAAGGGTTCTGCTCGATAGTCCGTATCCAATCCGGCCACGATGACGCGTTTGCCTTGATTGGCCAACTTTTCGCATACTTCCACAATCCCTTTATCAAAAAAGTTTACTTCGTCGATGGCAATTACTTGGGTGTCTTTTTCTACAAGCGGTAAAATTTCGGTTGAATTTTTAACGCAGCAAGCATCCACTTTATTTTGGTTATGGCTGATAATACTGCCAATTCCGTAGCGCGTATCCAAACGGGAATTAAACAGTTGAACCTTTTGTTTTGCAATCAGTGCGGTACGCACGCGGCGAATAAGTTCTTCGGTTTTGCCGGAAAACATACAACCGCAAATTACTTCAATCCAGCCTTGTTTTTTAAACATTAGGTTCGGGGTCATAAATCATCCTCTCTTTCTACAATCTTTAAATTTTACATGTCACGCAGGTCATTTTCACTGCGCCACGGATACCAGTAAGCCTCTTGCTCGTTTTGTTTTTCTTCTTTGCGTCCGTCTTTACCACACAATACAGAGATGCGGAAAGCAAAAGACAAATTGTCATTGCGGTCCCGTACGGTTAACTCACCGATAGCATCATGAAACCGTTTGGTAAAGCGGATCAACTTATTAAAAGAGTCAAAAGATCCACTTTGGATTTGAAAATCCGTTCCTAAATCCAAAGACCAAGTGGCATTTGGTAAACGCAAGCCAAAATTAGTGGTAAAGGTATAAGCATCGGAAATATTTTTATACAGTGCATAGTCACTGCTTTCGGTAGTATCGTAGTTTGTTAAGCCGATGCCTAAATGCTGTCCTTTGATAATAAAATTGGTTTGCGCGATAAATGCTTGGTTCTTTTCTATTAAATCATATAAATTCTGCGCAAACAAGTTTATTTTTCCATCGGGGGAGTTGTATCCTGCTTCCAATAAAATAGGCTCTACACGGTGTTTAAGGTGTTGCCAGGAGTTATTTTGGATATCGTGATTGGCCAAACTAAAACCGGTAGCTAAGCGCACATAGGTATTAAAAGTAGGGCGATAATAATTTTCCAAATACAAGCGGTTTCTTTCTTCCCCGCGATCTAAAGAGGAAGTATCGGTTTTTAACGTGCCGGTAGAGAGGCGTTTAGTATACTGATAACCAAAATCTAATGTGCCGATAGGCGTATCAGTCTGCAAGTTTAAGTCCGTACCCACACGCCCGACCCAAGCGGTTTTATCATTATAGTCATCATCATCTAAAGAAACATGCTGATCATAAAAAACGCTGGGCAAAAAGGTAAGCCCTTTTGTTAAACGAATAGATTTTTCGGTGGTCCAACGTGCCGAGCCTTGTTTTTTCCACTCTTCTTCCATATGAGACGTATTATTAAAATTCACTTCCATGCGGTGCGTTAAGCCTAACAACGGGTCTTTGAATGGAAGTAATGTATAATCAAGCTGTGGCATATTTCGCTCTTTGGCAATAAAATCACCGCGTTGCCAATCAAAAATATCCATTTGCGTATAACTTAAACGCAAGGTGGAGCGGCGGCTTTGGCGGGAAAGAGAAAAATTGGTTTCCTGATCCGGAGTAAAAATATAAGGATTTCCGCGGAAGAAAGAATCGTTAAAATATGGGTCTGATACCATGCGGAACTGGGTCTGAAATTGATACAAAGCCCCTTTGTCATTGTTGAAATGATTAGAACTGTCGTACATTTCCCACCAATATCCGCCACGCATACCCCAGCGTTTGGTATCTTGGAGTTGGAAGGGGTGCCCGTCTAAGGTATATTCTTCGTCTGAGCTGGAGCGGTCATTAATATAATATACTTCACCCGTACCGCGTAAAGTTTCGCTCTCTACGGCCATTAATTCCAACCCTAATCCTACGCCGGATTTGGTGTAATAATCTAAATTTACTTTCGGGCGGAAACCGGCTACTTCTCTAAAAACATTGGAAGTTAAAATACCAAAACCGGTATTGCCACTTTGAGTAAAATCTACATGCGTGGTCCACGGTTTTTGACTGTCTAAAGAACGCCAAAAAACAGGGAGCCACAATACGGGAAAACCGTCTAATTTAAATACGGCATTGGTACCAAAAACTCGTTTTTCCGCAGAGACCTTCAAATTGCCCAAAGTGATGGTATAGTGCGGCTCCGGATTACCACAGCAGGTCAATACGGCCCCTTTTAAACGCTCCGTACCGTCTTTCATAGAAATTTCTTTGGCAGAAATTACGCGCAGAGGGGGGTACTCTGTTTGGATATCCTCTGCGTAGAAGTCTTTGGTTTTGTAATTAACGGAAACATTATTTCCGCTGACGGTAGCTCCCATCCCTTCCACTGTCATGGGCCCTACGGAGGAAATAGTGGTGTTTACTTGGTCAAAGGTAATATCTTCCCCTTTGGCGGTGCGAATTTCCCCTTCTTGGGTTTGCTGAACCAGTGTGACATTTCCTTTTAAATTAATTTTTTTGGCTGCAGGGTCCGCTGTTGCCTCATCTGCGGTAAAGAAAACAAACCCTTTCTCCGCTTGCGGTGAGGGCAGCACATTCTGCTCTGCCCAAAGACAGAGAGAAGTGAAAGTAAGTAAAAGAAAAAGAAGTGATTGTCTTTTCATTATTTCTTCAACTCTTGGTGAATGGCATACATCGCTGCACCGACTCCACCGATGTTAGGGTCCTGAGAAACCATCAGTTTTAATTTCTTAAACGGTGTTTGAATTTGCTGATGATGCAGCACTTTTTCTGTAGCCGGCAAGAAATATTTGGCTGCACCGGATACTCCGCCGGTCAAAACAACAGTATCTACATCTAACACTAAGCAAATATTAGAAATACCTATGCCTAAGAAAAAGCCGGTATCTTCCCATATTTTTAGTGCTAAGGGGCATCCTCGCTCAGCGGCGCGAGATACAAGCTCTATTTTGAAATTTTTTTCTTCTTCCACCATTTTTGCCAAGATGGACTGCGGATGTTGCAAAACACTTTCCATTACTCTGCGGCGAATGCCAATAGTGCCTACGAACGCTTCTAAGCAACCACGCGCACCACAACCGCACTGAGGGCCGGTTTGCGTGTTGGCTATTTTGGTGTGGCCCACTTCACCGGCAGTGCCGTTGGAGCCTTGATAAAGTTCTTTATTGATAATCAGCCCACCACCAACACCGGTGCCTAATGTCACTACCAAAACATTATTGGCTTGGCGGTTCAAAGTGCTTTCATATACTCCCCAAGCGGCCATAGTGGCATCGTTGGCTACGTGTGGGCGGATACCCGTTAACTTTTCTAAAATATCGGCAATTGGCCAATCATCTACATCTTTAAATTTCAAATTGGGGTTATAGCGCAAAACACCGGCTTGATTATCTACATCTCCGGGAGCGCCTACACCTACAGCTATTTTATGATCGGAAAATTCTGCTTTAATTTGATTAATAAATCCAGCAATCTGCTGCAAAAAGGCCTCCGCCCCATTCTCATAATTGGTTTCTACTTTCTCTTTACGGATAATTTTTCCGCTTTCGCTCATTACATACAACTTTACAAAAGTACCGCCAATATCTACACCAATACCGATCATGGTTTTAACTCCTTATTTTTGGGGTGTGCTTGCTGATACACACTTTTTAGTTTGTCCAACGACACATGGGTATATACCTGCGTGGCAGCCAGTGTCTTATGGCCCAACATTTCTTGCAAACTACGTAAATCACAGCCATTATTAAGCAAATGTGTTGCAAATGAATGGCGTAAACTGTGAGGACTTACTTTTCTTGCAATATGGGATTGTATCGCCAATTGCTTAAACAGATAGGCCAGTCCGTCTCCCGTTAAAGCGGTGCCATTTTTGTTTAAAAACAAAGGGTCCGTAGGTAAAGGTGTGGGTCTGCAAGCCAAATAATTTTTAATTGCCTGCAGGGCTTCGTCCGTGACGGGAACATATCTTTCTTTATTTCCTTTTCCCAATACCTTTACGACACCGTTAAAAAAATCTACATCCGCTATTTTTAATTTTGTCACTTCGCTTCTGCGCAGTCCGCTGGAATAAATCAACTCAAACAGGGCTTTGTTGCGCAAGGCATAGCGTCCTTTATTTTCGGCGGTATCTATTAAACGGGCACTTTCTTCAACGGTTAAAAACTTAGGCAAAAGTTTTTCCCGTTTGGGTGCCGGCAAAAGTTTAAACGGGTTTTGCTCTATTTGCCCTTGCGCTAATAAATAACCGGCAAAACTGCGCAAAGTGGCAATCTTGCGCAAAATTGTATTTCTGCTGGGTTCTTTTTGCGTTAAAGCTGCTAAAAAAGAACGAATAAAACCGAGTGTAAAATCTTGCGGTTTTGTTTTGTTGCGCAAGTTGCAAAAATCAACCCATTCCTGCAAATCTTCTCCATAACTTTTGATAGTCATGGCAGAATAATTTTTATTCTTTAATTGCAATAAAAATCCTTGCACCAAGTCCTTCATAGTTTTCTCTCAACTAAGCGGCTTGTTTTTCATGTGCGGTCTTAATTTTTTCTATTTCCTCATTGGATATCGTGACGATATTTTTGCATTTCGGATATCCGCCACAACCCAAGAAATAACCGCGCTTAGAGTTGCGCAAGACCATTTTTTTACCGCATTTATCGCATACGTGTTCCGTGACGATAGGACCGGAGGAAGCCACCTTATTTCCTTCTTCGTCTATGGAATAAGTATTTTTACAGTTAGGATAAGCAGAGCAGGCCATAAACTTACCTCTGCGTCCTGTGCGTATAACCATCGGGGCACCGCATTTATCACACACTTCGTTGGTAGTTTGCGGTTGCACTTTTTCGCCCTCTTTATTTAAATTTATTTTTCCTTTACAGGTACTGTCCGAGCAAGATAAATACTGCCCGAAACGGCTGGTTTTTAAAAGCATCGCTTTGCCGCAAAGAGGACATTTTTCATCGGTTTCTCTGGCGGCAGGGCGAAGCATACTTTTATCTGCTTGGTCTAATTCTTGTTTAAAAGAGGTATAAAACTGACCCAAAAGATCCACCCACTTTTGGCCGCCTTCGGCCACTTCGTCCAATTGTTCCTCTACGCCGGCTGTATAGGAAAGAGCCATAATTTCTTTAAAAAATTCTTTTAAACTTTCCGTGACGGTAATGCCCAATTCGGTAGCGACCAATTTGTTGGATTTGGGTTGGCGCGCAATATATTTGCGGTCCAAAATATTTTTAATGGTCGGTGCATAAGTGGAAGGGCGGCCGATACCGTGTTTTTCCAAAGTCTTAATCAAACTGGCCTCGTTATAATACGGAGGGGGAGTGGTTTTATGATCTTTGGTGGTGATTTCTTTAAGAGTTAACTGATCACCCTGTGCAAGTTCGGGTAAAAGAGCGGTTTCTTCATTTTCATTTTCAGTTTCGTCTTCGTCTTTGTAAATGGATAAATATCCCGAAAATTTAACGGTTCTTCCTCCTGCACGCAAAATACAATCTTTCTTTTCGCCGGCGGCAATATCTACCGTGACGGTATTAAATACCGCTTCAGTCATTTGGCTGGCCACAAAGCGCAACCAAATCAGTTCGTAAAGTTTGTATTGATCTGCCGTTAAAAACGGTTTCATGCTTTGCGGTGTGCGGTTTACGTCAGTAGGGTGAATAGATTCGTGGGCTTCTTGGGCGCCTTTAACCTTACTTTTATATATGTTTGGCGTTTTTGGCACGAAGTCTTCACCATATTTCCCGGCAATAAATTTTTTGGTTTGTTCTTGCAAAAGTTTAGAAACGTTAAAAGAGTCCGTTCTCATATAGGTAATCAAACCTACGGTTTGGCCGGCAATTTCAATACCTTCGTATAAGTGTTGAGCCGTCATCATGGTTTTTTGAGAAGGGAAACCCAATTTGTTGTAAGCATCTTGTTGCATGGAGCTGGTGATAAAAGGCGGTTTAGGTTTTTGTTTAACCGCTTTTTTCTCGATTTTTTCTACCGTACAGGGTCCTTGCCTCAATAGTGCATTAACCGGAGCCAATTTTTCCGGTGCATCAAAAACGGTATTTTTTACCTTATAATCTTCCGCAAAAAGATGATAGGTAGTGGTTTGTTCTACATTTTTGCCTTCCCATTTCAACAAACGTGCCCAAAAAAGCGGTTGTGCATTAGGTTTTTCAAACTGCGCTTTCATGCTCCAATAAGGTTTTTCGGTAAATTCGGCAATTTCTTTGGCACGTTCCGCCAACAGGCGTACCGTCACCGACTGTACACGTCCGGCAGAAAGACCGGAGGTGATTTTGCGTGACAATAACGGTGAAAGTTTGTAGCCTACAATGCGGTCTAAGATACGGCGAGCCTGCTGAGCATTGACCAAATTTTCATCGATTTTACGCGCATGATCAAAAGATTCTTTGATGGCGGCGGGGGTAATTTCGTGAAAGAAAATACGATGGTATCTTTCTTTGGGAAGTTTTAAAAGTTCTACCAAGTGCCACGCGATGGCTTCGCCCTCGCGGTCAGGGTCAGTGGCCAAGTAAATTTCGGGAGCATTTTTAGCAACGACTTCCAAATCTTTGATTAAACGTTTGGCTCTTTCCACAGGCTGATAGGTGGGTTTAAACTGATTATCAATATCTACCCCTAAATCGCGAGAAGGCAAATCCCTCACGTGCCCAAAGGAGCTTCGAACCAAAAAATCTGATCCTAAAATTTTACTAATCGTTTTTTGTTTGGTGGGAGACTCTACAATAACGAGTTTTTTCCCTTTAAAATTGTTTGTTGTTGCCATATCATTTCCCTACTTTAAAAATTAAAATTTGCTTTTACTGTACAGCCCTGCCTTGCAGCAGAGCAGTCCTTTGACTTCCAACTCAAACAAAGCCCCAGCCGCTTCTTGTACCGAAAGCCCCGTCGCTTCTACTATTTGGTCGGTGGATACTTCCGCCGTTGAGATGAAATGCATAATCTTTTGTTGCTCAGGCGGCAAAGCATCATCTACCGGTTGGGCTTGTTGGCTCTGTTGCAACAACTGCAAATCAAAAAGTTGTGGGCTCGGTATATAGTCTATTATATCTTTTACTGAGGTGACAACACCTGCCCCATCTTTTATCAGATTATTAGGACCGGCACTTTGCGGGCTATCTATCGGGCCGGGTACAGCCAAAACATCTTTGCCCATTTCCAAAGCCAGTTTAGCCGTAATCAGTGCGCCGGATTTTACTTCACCCTCTACTACGACTAGCAACTCTGACAAAGCAGCAATAATACGGTTTCTGCGCGGAAAGTGAAAAGCGTGGGGAGGTTTGTTAAAAGGCAATTCTGAAACAAGGGCTCCTCCATGTTGTAAAATAGCTCGAGCCAAGTCTCTATTTTCCGCAGGATAGCATCTTCCAATGCCTGTGCCGATGACAGCAATCGTCGGTTTTTGAAGGCGAACGGCGGCTGCGTGACATTCACTGTCTATTCCGCGTGCCAAACCGCTGACGACAACGGCTCCGGCTTGTGTTAAATCTGTAGAAAGTGTATTGGCTACCCTGCGCCCGTAAGCCGTAATTTTACGAGTACCCACCATACCGATATAGGCTTTATGAGTAGGCAAATCCCCTAAAACATATAAAGCAATGGGGGCTTCTTTACAATCGCGCAAACTTTGCGGATATTCTTCGTCTTCCGGTACTAAAATCCGTCCCCCGTATTTTTCGGTTTTTTCCAGTTCTTCTTCCGGATTAATAGAAAAAGCTTCTTTAAGAAAGTGAGCGGCGGTGGAAGGGTTCATTTGGGCTTGTTCTGCCAAAGAATGTGCATCTTGTTTTAAAATTTCTTGAGCAGAGCCAAAAATATCAATGAGTCTTTTTAACCAATCGGCCCGAAAATACAGAAAAGCATTTATACGAATGCGTGCTAAGCGCTCTTGCGTGGAGATGCTCATAAGTCAGGCACCCCCTTTCTGTCTAAGGGTCTGTATTGCAGAACTTCAATTAAATGTTGATTTTCTATATTTTCTTTTCCTTCCAAATCGGCAATGGTGCGGGCGGTTTTGAGCACTTTATCCAAACTGCGTGCGCTAAGGCCAAATTTACGCATTGCCGTTTCCAAAATACGGTCCGCTCCTGCCGGCAAGGGGCAAAATTCTTTAATTTGCTTTTGTGTCATAAAAGCATTGGCGGTGGTAGAGGTGCCTTGAAACCGCTTCTGTTGTATTTTTCGGGCCACTATTACACGAGAGCGAATTTGAGCGGTGGTTTCTCCTTCGCTGGGTTTGTTCCAATCTCCGTATTGAACGGGGTTTAAATTAACTGTTAAATCAATACGGTCCAATAAAGGCCCAGAAATTTTGGATTGATAGCGGTTGATTTGCACCGGTGAACAAGTGCAGGGCTTGTATGGATTTCCCAAATTACCGCAAGGGCAAGGGTTCATGGCAGCTATCAGTGTAAAACGTGCCGGATAAGAGACCGTTTCTTTGGCGCGAGAAATAGTGACACTTCCATTTTCCAGAGGTTGGCGCAGCACCTCTAATGTGGTGCGGGAAAACTCTGCAAATTCGTCTAAAAACAAAACGCCGTTATGGGCCAATGACACTTCGCCGGGTTTAGGGCTGCTTCCTCCGCCGATAAGGGCCACGTCGGAAATGGTATGATGCGGATCTCTGAAAGGGCGTTGGGTTAATTTTTTTGTTTTCCCGATTAAATTGCAAACGGAATAAATTTTGGTAATTTCTAAAATTTCTTCTTCACAAAGAGGAGGTAAAATGCCCGGAAATCTCTTGGCCAGCATACTTTTCCCTGTTCCGGGTAAACCGATCATCAGCACATTATGTCCGCCGGCAGCTGCTATTTCCAAGGCTCGTTTGGCTACGGCTTGGCCTTTAACGTCACAAAAATCCAATGAAGAGCAAAAGGCTTCTTCTTGTTGCGGTATAAAAGATATTTTAACGCTTTCGTCCTCTTTTTTTTCTTCCAGCCAATCGGCCAAATCTCGCAGAGTGCGCGGTGTGATAAAAGAAACAGTGGAAGTTTGGGCTTCTAAAATATTGGCGGGGGGAACTACTACGGTTTTGCCCGTATTTTTAGCAGATATAAGCATGGGCAGCACCCCTGCGCAAGGGCGCAAAGAGCCGTCCAGCGCCAACTCCCCCAAAAAGAGCAGTTGTTTAGCCTTTTCTACCGCTTTTTCTGATAAAGATTGCGAAGCTGCCAAAATACCGACGGCAATGGCTAAATCAAACTGAGTACCGCTTTTACGAAGTTCAGCAGGGCTTAAATTAACTGTAATTCTTTTTAAAGGAAAATCAAAGCCACTGTTGCGGATAGCCGCAATTACGCGGTCTTTGCTTTCTTTTACTTCCGCATCCGGCAATCCTACCACGGAGAAGGTGGGCATTCCCGAAGAAATGTCCACCTCTGCCGTCACTTCAAATCCGTCTATGCCTTTTAAGGCGCATGTTTGGATGCTGGCTAACATATTAAATAAAGTTTAATACGATTTTCTGCGGGGAAATGCCCATCACCGTAAAATTTACATTATAATTTCTGATGATTTTAGCGGTTAATTCTTCTCCGGAAGAAACATTGGCTGCTATTTCAAAATGCGCATCGGAATTAGTGTATTGAGTTAAGTTATAGTCCTCAATTTCGCGCATTTCTTTGAAAATATCTTGGATTTGTTTCAAGCGTTCAATGGTTTTGACATTTTGTACCACTACATTAAATTTGGTGGCGGAATTGATGGCCGCATTAATGGGTTCTACCAACTGTTTGGCTGCCGCTTCACAAGCGGCGGAAATGGATTTTTGTGCGGCGATTTCTTCCATTGGGTCCAAACCGCTGACTTGGTCTGCTCCTTCGGCTACCACTTGATAATTTTTGGTAGAAGCCACCTTTAAATTGGCTCTGGCGCGATAAGTCTTAAATGCAGAAGTGATGCCCGGCAAGGCTTGCAAAGGCGCCGTTTGTACGTCTGCTATGATGATAAAGCGTGCCCCATCTTGGCGAGCTTTATCAATAAGGGGGGTGGGATTGTCTAAGTTGTTTTGGCTCAAATTATCTCCATTTACCAAAGCATAAGGTTGGGTTTTTAAGGCGCGGTAAATGGCTTGTTTACAATCTTGTTTTAAAGAGAGGTCTTCTCCTACCGCTTCCCGGGAGGTGACTAAAATGGTTGTTTTTTTGGCAAAGGCTTCGGCTTCAGATTGCTTAATAATTTCACCTACGTCTTTAACCAAGACCATCACCCGCATGCGAGTGTACCATTGGTCTGCTTTTCTATAGGCTTTTTGCACATAGCCTCTACGGATAAAACCGGCTGTTTTGGAAGTAATTTTTTCTTCCACCAATTGGGCTTGTTCGACAGTGGAAGTGGAGGAAATAAAAATGCCGGCCACTTTTTCTACAGCTGCTTTTTGAGCCGCCAATTCTCCTTCTTTCTTCATAGCGGAAAGATTGTTTTCGTCATAAGGGACTAAAGATTCCGCCACTACATATTCCCCTTCTCCTTTTGGGCCAATGTGTAGCGCACGACATGCGCCCAAAGCAAAAGTGGCAATAAGAACAATGAATAAAAGTTTTTTCATAGTTTTCTCCAAAGGGTGAGTTATTGCAGTTTTTCTTTGCTTACACGCATAATGACGGTGCAAGCGCCATCTTCTAAATATTCGGTGGATACTAATTCCATATAACTAAGTACCCCCGCAGCAGAAGTGTGGATGGTAGATCCTTCGGAAACAGCATCTACAATCTGCACATTGCTTTGCAAATTTGCTCCATAAATAACTTCGGTAGCTCTTTGATAAGCATGTGCGATGGCGGCTTCTCTGGATAAGATGCGGCGTTGAGAGTCAGATTTGTGGTTGGGGTTTGCTGCCCCAAATCCACGCACCCAAAGATAATCTTCGTCCAGTAAAGTGTCATTAAAAGAGGGTGCTATCGCACCGTCTTTGACGGCACTATTTAACCCGCCGCACGCGGCAAAACAAAAAAGACCCGTTAATAAAAGAACTAACTTTTTCATCTTAACAACTCCGATATGATTTTGACATACGTGCTGGGGGCATTAACGTTTTCATAATTGATGACTCCACAACGAATGAGCATAATTTCTAACATATGCGTCAAAATATCATAGAAGTTTTCTCTGACAGAAGATTCGCAGATGCCCAATTCCGGCCCTAAAATAACGGCTCCTTTTAATTTTTTATTGTCACAGAGATTGGCAATTTTAAAAGCGGAGGAAATGATGCTGTCTGTGGAATAAGAAGAACGCACAGACAGTTCCGGTCCTCCCGGAATGCCTAGTTCCTTAGCACGTTGTTGCAAGGCAAAGAGCATCCAATTCATCATATTGGAATTGTTTTGCGGATAGAAAAAGCCAATCCGGCCCCATTCCCCATTTCCTTCTACGGCTGTGTTTCCAATTTCAGAAATGTCGCGAATGGCAACCTGGCTGGATCGGTCCTCTCCGGTGGTGGCCAATAATTGGTCAAAAATATTTTTGGAAGAACGTTGCTCCGGAGCAAGTTGTGGAAATATTAAACGTTCCAAAACGCGTACGCGACGAATGGCCCTGTTGACCGTACCTAAGGACATATTTGGCTTACCAAAGAAACGGGTGGATTCTTCGTCGGTGATATTGATGTTATTGGATAATAACATTTTTTGAATAATTTGAGAACGGGTCTTGCCGGCAGCATCTTTTAATTCGGAAATCCAGCCGGAATCTAATTTGAAGTTTAATAATTCTTCCAACTTGGCCAAACTTTCCGGCGGATATTTAGAAGTGACGACAATTTGTTTGTGTTGCGCTCTAAAATCGTTCAGCAATTTGGAAAGGTGAGCCCGGTTTTGCTCATTGACGGCAATCAAGTGAATATCGTCAATCAAAATGGCTTTGGCATTGTTGGTAAATTCTTCAAACTTAGCAATATTGCCTTCCATGATATAACGTTGAATGCCGCGCGATAAGCGAACACCGTTGGTGATAAAAATGTTTTCCTGCCCGAATTTTTTGGACAAAGCATAACCGATAGCATGCAGAAAATGCGTTTTACCGGTGCCGCTGGCTCCGTGCAAGACAAGCGGGTTGTACAGATGACCCGGATTATCAATGACAGAAATAGCCGTAGCATGGGCAAAGCGATTGACCGATATCGTCATATTTTCCAATGTATAAGTAGGAATCAAAGGAACCTCTAAGGGCCAATTATGCTTTTTAAGTTCAGAAAGGGGCAACTCAATAGAGTGGTCAATCGTTCTGGTCTTTTCTAAAATAGTGCTTGCGCTGGGGCGACGTCTACGCAAGACCGTATGATGCTTTTCCTCTTGAGGAGCAGGGGCCGGCGCAGCCGTTTGAACAGGAGCCGGAGGCACCGCCTCTACAGGCGCAACAACAGGGGGAACCGGTTTGGCAACAGGCGCCTCAGGCGCGGTCGGTGCTTTGGGAGCCGCAGGAGCCGGCGGTAAAGGAGCCGCAGGAGCCGGAGGTACCGGTGCTTGTACTTTTGGTTTAATGCGTAAAATTGGTTTTTTATCCCCTGTATTTTCTGACATAGTTTTTTTCTCCATAATGGGTGCAGCCGGGGGCGGGATAACCCTATTTTCCCGCTCCGTTTGACCGGATAAATCCGGTTGAGGCAAAGGTTCCTGCACAGAGACATCTTGTTTGTCTTCTTGAGGAACCGTAGAATGTCCATCTATATCTGATGCAGGAAAAACTCTTTGCACAGGGGGTTCCTGTGGGGTTTGGTCCTGCAAAATCGGTTGTTCTTGTGGCAATTCGTTTGACGTTGCCTGACTGTCTTCTTCTTTTTGGGCCGCAGAAGCCAATAATTGCTCAAAAGGATCCAGCACTTCTTCCTTTTTATCTTTTTGATGTTCAAAGCGACTAAAAGGTATTGGTACGGAAAGAGTCGGCTTTGGCGGGAGAGGAATATGTCTTTGCTCCTCAGGTTTCTCAGCCTCTGAAACTATTTCCACCGCTTTATCCGGTTGTGTGCTATCTAAATGGGCATGCTCTACAAACCCCAAATCCTTTTGCGTAATACGCTCTGTAATTTGTTTTACGTCTTCTAAATCAACGAAACAAGTTTGATCTTTTATTTTTTGGTCAAAGATATTGAAGGAATTATTTTCCGTATCCATTTCCGCTGCGCTCGCGTCTTGTGCGGGGAAAGTTTGTTTTTGCAAGGATAATTCTTCTTGTTTCTTTTGTTCTTCTTGTTTAACTTGAGTGGACTGTTGGTTATCCTCAGAAGACAATTTGCTCAAATCTAAGAACATATCGTATTTGGTCTCTGCCGAAAAAATATCTTCCAACGGTTGTTCTAAAACAGAACTTTCCATGTCTGCATTTAGCATATCATCGTTGGTAATAGGCATTTCTTGAGCCTCCAAATCCTCTTGTATTTCCGGTTGCGTTTCCGGTTCTGAGATAGGAGATGAAACAACGGAAGGAAGTTTTTCTGTCGGTAGTTTTTCTGCATTACCATCGTCTAAAGAAAAAGAATCTGTTTCCTGCGGTTTTTCTTCGGTTTTAGGTTGGTCAAGGTCAATTTCTTTGACTACACTTACAGGATCTGCCATCGGTTCAGAAGATGGTGTAATTTCGGGTAATACAATCGGTTCTTCTTTCGTTTTTTCTTCAGAAAAATCTCTTTCCGTTATTTCCGGAGCCGACTGAGCCAACTCTACCGTAGGTATATCAGTGCTTCGGATGGTATCTAAATTAATCTGCCTGTGTTGAAAACCGTCCAACTCTTCTACATCTAAATTCACCGAAGCAATTTCTTCAGAAGTAGACGGTTGGAAAAAACTGGCAGATGGATCTAACGTCAAAAAAGTAGGGAAGGCCTTGTCTTCTTTAGAAACATTTTCATTAAACAAAGTATTTCCAAAAGAACCGCCCGGCACAAATTCATTTACTTTTTTGGCTTGTTCGATGCCTTCTCGTACGGCAGTACGTATTTTTTCTAGGGTATCTTCATCTAAATCATTAGGCAAAGAAAAACTATATACATAAGGGGCTAAAGCCGGTGTCGGCGCTTGTGCATAGCCTTGTAATTTTTTGGCAATCAAGCGCGCATCATGCTCCGTCCCATCAATAAGCAAAGTGTATAAGATGGAATTATCTTTAGCACTGATATTAGAGATGATATCCCACTGAGTAATCATTTTTCCTCTACGATTTTAACTCCGGCACTGGCTCCGATGCGGGTGGCACCGGCGGCTACCATTTTGTCAAAATCTTCCCGCGTGCGCACACCACCGGAGGCTTTGACCTGCATATCGGCGGAGATATTTTCTTTCATGAGTTTTACGTCTTCTGCCGTAGCACCGCCACCGGTAAAACCGGTAGAGGTTTTTACAAAATCAACCTTGGCCTGCGTACATAACTGGCAAAGTTTTACCTTTTCTTCTTCCGTTAAAACGGAAGTTTCAATAATGACTTTTAAAGTGAAATTTTCACCGGCGTGGCGCAAGGCCTCTATATCGGCCAAAACGGTTTGCCAATCTTGGCTTTTAACGGCGCCGAGATTGACTACCATGTCTAATTCATCGGCGCCATTTTTCAAAGCGTCCTTAGCTTCTAATACTTTGACTTCGGTTGTATTGGCCCCTAGCGGAAAACCGATTACCGTACATACTTTTACATCGCTTCCTTTGAGTTGTTCTTTGCAGAAAGAAACCCAATACGGATTGACACAAACACTGAAAAAGCCATATTGGCGTGCTTCTTCGCACAGGGCTTTGATTTCGGATTGTGAAGCTTGCGGTTTGAGTAAGGTGTGGTCAATGTATTTGGCTAAGTTCATAAAAACTCCTTAGTTAAAGTTAATGATACGAGCGAATTTATCAGCCAACAAGGCTTGCCCGCCTACTAAAGCACCGTCTACGTCCGGTTGGGCCATAATTTCGTCCACATTGCTGTCTTTTACGCTGCCACCGTATAAAATGCGGGTAGCATCAGCATATTCTTGTCCATATTTGTCGGCCAAAAATTGGCGAATGGCGGCATGTACTTCTTGGGCTTGTTGCGGTGTGGCGGTTTTGCCGGTACCGATGGCCCATACGGGTTCATAAGCAATGATTAAACCTTTTAAGTCTTCAGCACTATAGCCTTTTAAACCATTTTCTAATTGACCGTTAATAACGGCGATGGTTTCATTGGCTTCGCGTTCTTGCAAAGTTTCGCCTACGCAGAAGATGATGGTTAAACCATGACGCAAAGCAGCGGCTACTTTTTTGTTCAAAATTTCATCTGTATCTCCAAATACGCTACGGCGTTCGCTATGTCCTAAAATGGCATGGGTAGCACCGGCATCTTTGGCTTGTACGGGGGAAACGGCGCTAGTGAAAGCACCTTTATCTTCCCAATGTACGTCTTGGCAAGAAACTTGAATGTGAGAGCCTTTGGCTAATTCAGCCACTTTGGCTAAAGAGGTGAAAGACGGAGCGACGATTACTTCGGCTTCATTTTTGTTGCCAGCTGTTTTTAAGGCTTCAATCAAAGCGGCAGATTCAGCTAATGTATTGTGCATTTTCCAGTTTCCGGCAATAATGGGGGTTCTTTTTGTCATAGTAATTCCTCGTGAATTAAGTATAAAAAACAACCACCGTCCTTTGCTACAAGGCGGCCTATATAGATGGTACCATAAAAAAGAAGGTTTTAAAAGAGGGGAAATAAATATATTTTAAGAAAAAGCAAAATAAAAAACCCCGCCTTGTAAAAAGCGGGGTTTTGAAGAAAAATATTTCTTAGTTGACGCCATGCATCCAACTTTTGATTTTTCCGGAAAACAACCAAACCAACAAACCAAAAACCATCAAGGTAATGGCCGGAATGGTAAAGAAGGTGGTAATGGATTTTAATTCTGCAGACAAAGTAGCAAAATATCCACCCATCAAGTTTCCGAAGAAAGAGGAGGCCAACCACACACCCATTAACATGGACATGAATTTGGCAGGGGCCAACTTGGTCACCATAGACAATCCTACCGGTGACAAGCAGAGCTCACCGCAGGTGTGAATGATGTACAAAGCAACCAACCACATCATATTGATTTGATGTTCGGGGGTTAAGAAAGTGGAGCCGATGGCCAATACTAAGAAACCAAAACCCGTCAAAAATACGCCTAAAGCGAATTTTATGGGGATAGAGGGTTCTTTGCCTTTGGTGCCCAATTTAATCCACATTTTGGCAAACAACGGAGCCAAAATAACTACGGCAATAGGGTTAATGGATTGGAACCAAGATGCCTTGATTTCCAAACTCCAACCAAAAAGGTTGAAAGTGGGCAAAGCAACAGAGGTTTGGGCAAATTTGCTCAAAGAAGAACCGGCCTGCTCAAAGAAAGCAAAGAAGAAAATGGCAATAAAGGTAAAGGTAAATACGGCTTTGATTTTATCTTTATCTTCAGCGGTTAAGGGCTTATCTTCTTCAGCTGCTTTGGCAGTTTTGTGTTGAGATACGGGGTAAAGACCGATTTCACCCAAGAATCTGTTTTGTTGGGCTAAGTACCAAATTAAACCGATTACCATACCCACGCCGGCAGCTACGAAACCCCATCTCCAATCTACCCAAGCGGGGGAAGTGGTGGTCACTTCGCCTACATAACCGGTGACAAACGGAGCGATAAAAGCACCCACGTTGATACCCATGTAGAAAATGGTGAAGCCGGCATCTCTGCGCGGATCATTGGGCTGGTAAAGTTCACCCACGATGCTGGAAATATTCGGTTTGAAAAAACCATTACCGATGATGATTAATGCCAAACCGGCAAACAACGCTGTTCTGGCCGGCATAAACCCATAAGAGGCCAAAGTAAATTGACCTAAAGCCATCAAAATAGCACCTATGGTGATAGAACGTCTTTTTCCGATATAATTATCGGCAATCCAACCGCCAATTACAGGGGTAAGGTATACCAAAGCAGTAAACCAACCATAGATTTTGTAGGCTTGAGGATCGGAAAAACCGATCACAGCGCTTGTCATAAAATATACGAGCAGCGCTCTCATACCGTAGTAGTTAAAACGTTCCCACATTTCAACCATAAAGAGCATGTACAAGCCTTTAGGATGACCTTGTTGGGGGACGTTGTTTTGTACTTCTTCTTTCGTCATGTGTGTCTCCTTACATTTATTGAAAACAAACGTACTCCATATTTTACCAAAAAAAGATAAAAAAATGGGAAATAAATCCTGTGCTATATCATTAAGGAAAGAGTTTGCTTAAACAATAGATAAGATTGGTACAATGCGTAAAAAAGGTACGTAGAAACTAAACCAATTCCCACAGTCCAAAGAATTTTGGCTTTAAGATTGAGTTTTTGTGATAGCCACAAAGGAAACAAAGAAAGAGGGCCAGCTATTAAAGTACATAGCAAAATTCCGCCGTGATCATACCAAAACCCCATATACGGGCGAAGTGCTTTCCCACAATGGCGACAATAGCAATCCGTTTCATCAATCGTTTGTTGACAACGTGTACAACGACTATGGTATTTTTTAAGTACCTGTTGCATCAAAAGTTGTTCTTGCTCAGTCAGTTCCATGTTGGAATGCGGCATTAGATTTCCTCTCCATGATTTCTTAAATAACGTTTGATGCGGCTGCGAGCATTGGCCGTTTTGGCAAATTCCAACCAATCTCGTTTCGGTTCAGCATTTTTCTTGGTAATGATTTCACAAACATCACCGGTTTTAAATACATAATCCATACGCACCATACGGTTGTTGACTTTGGCTCCCATATAGCGGTCTCCAATGTCTGTATGAATAGCATAGGCAAAATCTATGGGGGTGGCCCCGTCCGGCAGTGGCTTTACGTCTGCTTGCGGTGTGAATACAAATACTTGCTGTAAGTTAATGTCGGTTTGAAACCCTTCCAAAAATTCACGAGGGGCGGTAAGGTCTCTTTGCCATTCAATCCATTGGCGAATCCAGTTGATTTTTTCGTCAAAGTTTTTGTCTTTTTTACCGCCTAGTTTGTACCTCCAGTGGGCCGCGATACCATATTCACAGGTGCGGTGCATTTCTTCTGTGCGAATTTGTATCTCTACAATATCGCCCGTCGGCACCAAGACGGTGGTGTGGATACTTTGGTACATGTTGGCTTTGGGGGTGGCAATATAGTCGGTAAAAGTGCCTGCTAAGGGTTTGAAATGGGAGTGAACGATTCCTAATGCTTTATAACAGTCTTGTAAATTTTTGGTAATGATACGTACACCCAAAGAATCTTGAATTTCGGCAAAAGAGAGGTTTTGCTTTTGCATTTTTCTGTAAATGGAATAATAATTTTTGGCGCGGGAAAGCAAACGATAGTCCAAATTTTCTTCCTTCAAGGCGGGCTCTAATAAACGTTTGAACTCACTTAGCGCAAATTCACGGTCTGCGGTACGTTTTTCTACTTGGGCCACCAAATCTACAAAATCTTGCGGATGCAAGTATTTAAAAGCCAAATCTTCCAATTCTGTTTTGATGGTAAACATACCCAAACGTTGGGCCAACGGAGCATATAAAGTAATCGTTTCGTAAGATTTGAATTTTTGTTTTTCCGGTGGCATAACATCCATAGTGCGCATATTATGGGTGCGGTCTGCCAATTTAATCAAAATCACGCGCACATCTTCCGCTACGGCAATCAGCATCTTGCGCCAGTTTTCCACCGTTTCTTCATCAGTGGAAGAAAATTTTAAATCGCTGATTTTGGTGACCCCTTGCACCATATGTGCAATATCTTTGTTAAACTCTCTTTTTAAATCTTCCGTCGTGACACCGGTATCTTCCACTGTATCATGCAACAGTCCCGCACACACCGTTTCTTCGTCCATTTTAAAATCCAATAAAATTTGGGCTACGGCTGCGCAATGGTTGAAGTAGGGTTCTCCGGTTTCTCTTTTTTGCTCTTTATGTGCCTTGTAGGCAAAAGAGTAGGCCTTCTCTAACAAAGAAGTGTCTGCATTAGGATTATATTCTTTAAATTGGACGATAAGATCTTTTAGTTGCATGAGTTAGTATTTTCCTATATCTTCCAAAATCTCTTTGGCCGCACGATGAGCGACCCCTTTTTCTCCCAAGCTGGCCCGTAATTTTAAAAGTTCATCTCTTTGGGCTTGCAGATTAGCAGGGTTTTGGAACATAGATATGGTTTCTTGAGCAAGCGCTTCGGGGCTGGCCTTGTCTTGAATGAGTTCTTTGACCACTTCTTTCTGTGCCAAGATATTGACCAAAGAAATATGTTTTACTTTAATCACCATTTTGGCAATTTGATAAGTGGGCCAGAACATTTTGTACGCCACGACCATCGGCACACCCAAGAGGGCATTTTCCAACGTGGCCGTACCGGAACAAGCCAACAAGAAATCCATTCTGCTTCTTAATTCATAATTTTTATCTTTTATGATATGAAAATTGGGGTGGGGTTCTTCGCCCAATAAGGCTAAAAACTTCTTTTCATCAGCATCGGGCAAAGCAAACAAATAAGCCTGTGTATTGGGAAACTCTTTGAGGATCAATTTAAATGCTTGATAGAAAGCCGGCGTAAGGCGCGAAATTTCGCTATTGCGGCTTCCTGGTAAAAGACCTAGTTTCCACTCTTTATGCTTTACATCTTCAGCCGAATAGATGTGTTCTGTCGGCTCCGGCATAATGTCTAACAAGGGGTTTCCTCTAAACACAGCATTTCCGCCAAATTTTTTATGAAAGTTCGGCTCAAAGGGATAAATGACAAACATTTTTTGGGTAAGGCGTGCTAATTGTTTGGCCCGATACTGCCGGCTGGCCCATACTTGCGGTGCCACATAATAAAAAACGGGGATTTGCAATTCAGAAGCGATGTTTAACACTTGATGATTAAAGCCGTAAAAATCCACCGCAATCACAGCGCAGGGTTTTTGTTCGGTCATATATTGGCGGATTTGCTTTAACAAATTTAACCATAACGGCATTTTTTTAAGAGGCTCAACAAAACCGGTTGCTCCTTGTGCTGCTAAGTCAAACAGGAAAGAATCTGCCTCTTGTTTCATGAGTCTTCCGCCAATAGCAGTGATATTTATTTGAGGGCGTAAAGTTTTTATTTCTCGGATTAAATTGGCAGCGTGCAAATCTCCGGAAACATCTCCGGCTACAATTAAAATATTTTCTGCCAATGAATGGTTTGTATTTGTCATAGAGAAATCCTTCTGTTGTTCATTTTATTATATCATAACTACGCGCGTAAGGAACGAAGAACTAGTAAAGCTTTTTTAGGTATAATATGCTTATGGAACAAACACTTATTTTAATCAAGCCCGATGCCATTGAAAAAAGACTGACGGGCATTATTTTAAGCCGCTTTGAAGCGCTGGGGTTAGAGATTGCCGGTGCCAAAGTGGTATGCGCGACCGAAGAACTTTTGCGGGAGCATTATGCTAATTTACAAGGCAGTCCCTTTTTAGACGGAGTATTGAAGTTTATGATGGGGCAGTATAATAATTTGCCCGATCACCGCATTCATGCTTTTGTCTTGCGCGGAGAAAATGCGGTAGCACGCGTACGCGCCGCTTTGGGTGCCACTAATCCGGAAAAAGCGGAACCATATACATTGCGTGGTCAGTTCGGTTGCATTAAAAATGGCGTCATGCAAAATGCCGTCCATGCTTCCGGCACGCCGGAAGAAGCCCAACGCGAAATTAATTTGTGGTTTAAACCGGAAGAAGTATTGAAATGAAAAAAATAGGCTTGTGGGTGATGGCTGCTTTGATGGCTATGCCCGTATTTGCTCAAGAAGAAATGAAAGGCCGTCCGGCGGGGTTTCAAACGCAGGACGGTTGGGCTATTTCTGCTTTGTATCAGCCGGCAGAAGAAAATCAAAAAACGTTGCTTTTGTTGCATGACGTGGGCAAAAGTTATGTGGATTTTGCCACTTTTTCCGCTAAGTTAACGGAGAAGGGGTTTGGTTATTTGGCTTTGGATTTGCGCGGTCATGGCAAAAGCATCGGCAAAGGGGTTTACAGTTCGTTTGCCAAAGAAGGTGTAGATAATGACTATAATAAAATGACCCGAGATGTGAATGCCGCTATGGATTATTTGAAAGGGAAAGGAGTGCCTGAAGAAGACGTTTTCTTAGTCGGGGCCGGTATGGGGGCTAATGTGGCGGCGAAGTCTGCTAGCTTGTGGCCTAATGTGGCCGGTGTGGCTTTGTTAACTCCGGTGACGAATTTTCGCGATGTGCTGCCTATTTCGGCTTTACGTGTGTATAAAGGCAATGTTTTTATTGCTTCTGCAGCCGATGATAAAAAGAATTTCTTAGAAGCCAGCGTTATGCGCAATGTATCTTTTCTTTCCAGCGGTGAAGGTAAAGTGACCTTCGCTACCGCCTATCATTTAAAAGGGCATGAAATGCTGGATAAATGGGTGACGGAGGAACTTATACAATGGTTGCAAACTCCGCAAAAGCCGCAGATCAGACCCGATGTGATAGAAACGTCCGAAGACTCTTATGAGGGAGATTATGAAGATATACCTGCTTCCTCAACGGAAGAAGCCCTATTTCCTTCTATATTGCAATAAGGAGAATTTATGAAACCCACCCGTATAGTTTTTCCCGGTTTTTGGTTTGGACAAAGTGATATAAACCTTGCTAAAGAGCAGGCAAAGCGCGGAGTGGGTGGCTTTTGTGTATATGGGGCAACGGCCGCTCAAACGAAAAATTTTATTGATACGGTAAGGGAGGCCTCCCCCTATGACCACCTTTTAATTTGTGCTGACATAGAGGAAGATTTGTCTGAAGTAGTGACCGATGCCCCCACCCTTCCCAGCAATGCTGAGTTGGGGAAAAATGCCGATACGGAGGGCGCCTACCGCAAAGGGCTTATTAGTGCGCGTATGGCTCGTAGTATAGGGATAGATTGGCTTTTAGCTCCGGTTGTGGACGTAGGATATCAAAGCCCCGCTTTTTGTGAAACACCGATGTTGGTGGCTCGTATGTCAGGCGATTATGTGGCCGGCGTATCCAATGGCGGTTTGCTAAATTGTGTGAAATACTTTCCGGGTGTTAGCGGATTTTTAAAAACATTGGCCCAAATGGAAGATGCGGAATTTGTGCCGTATAAGCATATGTTTAGGCGTGCAGATGCCGTAATGCCCTCTGATATGGTTTTTGCTAATATTGACCCGGCCAATAGAGCCATGATGTCTGAAAACATTATCAAAGATCTTTTGAAAAAACGTTTAAATTACAAAGGATGTGTAATCGGGGCGCCGTTGTATAAGAGCCGTATTAAAAATGAATCCGCCGCCGCGCTTAAGATGATTAACTGTGGTGTGGAGATGATTATGGCCCCGCGTGAGGCCAATGCCATATTGGAGATGGTGGAAAGAGAATTTGATAAGGGCACGATTGTTGATGCGGTGATACGTTCTATTTCCAGTTTGGAGATGTTTACCAGCAAAGTGACCAGTTTTGCCATGACGGCTTTTTCTCAACAAGAAACTTTTGAACAGGCTAAAAACTTTAGAAAACAAAAATAAATTGAACCTAAAAAACGCAAGGCTTTGGCCTTGCGTTTTTCATTAGATTCAATTTTAAACTAAATAGCCATTAAACACAGATGATGTTGATTAGCTAACGCGACAACTTCCTCTAAATCCAAGACCAATGTTTTTTCAGCCTCAAAAGCAAGCACTTTAAAACCTGCCTGTACGACAGATTCTATAGTTCCTTTGCCTACAACGGGTAAATCAAAGCGGTTGTCTTGTGCAGAACGTGCCACTTTTACCACCGCTACGCTGGAACTTTTTTCGGCGGAGTTTTTATACAATTCTCCCGCACGACGGATGCAATTATCCGTCCCTTCCATACCTTCCACGGCAATAACCGCACTCTGACTGACTACACAAGTAAGGCCGATGTCCAAATCGGCGATACCTTTGGCGATCTTATAGCCATATTCAACGGTTTGTAGTTCTTCTTGGCTTGGTTTTCGGTGCGAAAGAAGCCCTTTCTTGGGCATATAATGCTGCAAGTATTGGGCAGAATTGATAAACTCCAATCCTTCTTTTTTAAACTCATCCATGATTTTGGATAAGAGATAGCTGGTTTGCATAGATTTGAGCGAGGCTAAGAACTTGGCCCCACGCAAATCAGGCATTAAATTTTTAAAAATAGTGCTATGTTGCACACGTCCTGCCATAATAATTTGGGTCACCTGATTCTCTTGAAAGAACTTAATGGCAGCCCCCAATTGGCCGATGCGCATTTCTTTGAAAACAGTCGCCGCACCCTGAAAATCTGCTTCTCGGGCGTTTGCTTTAATGGCGAGGACGAAAACTTCTACACCTTTTTCCGTCGCTTCGCGGGCGATATAAACGGGCATCTTGCCTTCGCCGGCAATGATGCCCAGTTTGTTATTCTTCATCAGAGTCACTATTTTTGCATCTCACAGAAGCGATGCCACGCTGGGTGTTTTTGCAGAAATCCAGCATTTCCTGTACAGGAGGAATAGGATTTTCTGCTTCCAATTGGGCAATAGCATCTTTGAGCAACATTTTAGAGCGGAAAAGCGTCTTAAAGGCGCGTTTAACTGCCATAATTTCATCTCTGCTCATGCCGGCTCTGCGCATGCCGATGACGTTTAAACCCACCAAACGGGCACGCTCTCCCTGAGCCGTACAATAGGGCGGAATATCAAGTACGGTCATAGAACCGCCGGAAATCATGGATTGTCTGCCGATACGTACAAATTGGTGCACTCCTACTAAGCCGGAAGCAATGGCTCTATCGGCAATTTGTACGTGACCGGCTACACCGGTACAGTTGCCCAAGATAATATTATTGCCTAGTTGGCAATCATGCGCCACATGGGAATTGGCCATCAACAGACAATTATTCCCAATGCGGGTAGGTACATCTAATTTGGTAGAGCGGTGAATGGTGACGCATTCGCGAATTTTATTGCCATTTCCCATTTCTACCATGCTTTGCATGGAATCGTCGTAGGATAAATCCTGCGGCTTCACGCCGATAGTAGCGTGTCCAATAAGTTCATTGCCATCGCCCATAACTGTATTTTCAATAATACAGAACGGCCCAATGCGGTTGTCCTTTCCGATAGTGACTCTCGGCCCGATAACAGTATACGGACCTATCACAGTGGAAGGATCAATCTTAGCGCTAGGGTCAATGATAGCGGTGGGATGAATGAGGTTGTCAGACATGTAGGTTTTCTCCTAAGATAAACATCAGGTTCGCCTCTACACAGAGCTTTCCGTTGACGTACGCTTGCGCGAAAATACGCGAAAGCTTGCCAAGTCTTAGCACCTGTATGGGCATTTCTAAAGTGTCACCAGGCACGACCATCCCTCTAAATTTAGCGTTTTCAACGCCTAAAAACAAGGGGATTCCTTTACCTGTTTTGTTGACGTGAGGCATCATGGCTCCGCCAAAGGCTTGGGATATGCTTTCCAATACCAATACTCCGGGCATAATTGGCTTTTGCGGAAAATGTCCTTTGAAAAAATATTCTTCTCCCGTCACTTTGTAAATTCCGATACAACTTTTTCCTTCTTCTGATATACGAATTTCATTAACTAAAAGAAAAGGCTCTCTGTGAGGAATATTTTGCTTGATTTCATCAATATCCATGATTCTTTGCACCGGCATAGATAACAACGGCAACAAAGACTTATCTTCTACTTTGCTCATTTAGCCTCCGAGTTTGCTACTAACAACCGTCCGAATAGCACATTATGCTTGTGCCCTCCCATGCGGCACGTAATTTTTAGCGGAGGTAATCGTTTGCCGATTAAACTAAAATCTCCTACTAAATCTAAAATTTTATGGCGGACCAATTCGTTGGCAAAACGCAATTCGTTTAAATATTTTTCTTTGCCAATCACGATGGCATTCTCCAAATTGCCGCCTTTAGCCAAGCCATGTGCTTTTAAGAAAGCCAATTCTTCTTCAAACCCAAAGGTGCGCGCAGAAGCGATTTGTTCCATATAATTTTGGGTATTTAACTCTATGGTATATTCTTGGCGGCCAACCAACGGATGCTTATGTTCATAGACAAACGTGACGGTCAGTTTGTCGGAAGGCTCTGCACTATAGAAAATAGGGCCATAGGAATAGGTGAGAGGTTGTTTAAGAGTGAATGTAGGCAAATCTCCCGCTAATTCGCGGATACCGGCCTGTTGTAAATGTTGGGCATATACATTGGCAGAGCCGTCCGTAATCGGCGGTTCGGGGCCGTCCATTTCTACCAGAACATCGGTAATGCCCAATGCACTTAAGGTGGAAAGGACATGCTCCACCGTCCATACTTCTGCGGTGGAGTTTTTTAAGTTTGTTCCTCGCAGGGTAGATCCTACATGATCTAAATCTGCCTTAATCGGCTCAGAGCCGGCAATATCTATACGGACAAAATGAATGCCGTCTTCAGCCGGTTTAAAAGTCATGGTAGAGGGCGCACCTGTGTGCAAGCCCACTCCTTTTACACTAACAGTATTTAAAATGGTTTTTCTCATAATTATTTTTCCACAGCCTTTTTAATGAGTTTCAAATCTTTGTAAATTTCGGGCAATTTTCCCTCAATGGCCAAAATTTTGAGGGTTTCTTTCATCGGGCGTGCAGGCGTGCCAAAATAAGATTTTCCATCTTCCAAATTATCCATCACGCCGGACTTGGCGCCGATTTGAATGCCACTTCCGATTTTTAAATGGCCCATAATACCCACTTGGCCTGCGGCTATCACACCATTGCCGATGGAAGTGGTACCGGCCACACCTACTTGGGCGCACATAATACAACTTTGCCCCACCTTTACATTATGTGCAATTTGAACTAAGTTGTCCACTTTTGTGTTGGCTCCAACTACTGTATGTGCTAATTTGGCGCGGTCTACACAACTGTTAGCTTGGATTTCTACATCATCTTCCAAAATCACATTGCCGATTTGCGGCACTTTGTGGTGACGCCCTTCGTGGAACATAAATCCGAAGCCGTCATTACCTATTTTGGCACCCGGTTGCAAAATAACATGGTTTTTAAGCACGCAGTCTTCGCGCACAACAACTTGCGGATATAAAATACAATTTTGTCCGATTTGGGTGCGCTTTCCTACATATACTTGCGGAAAAATGACCGTATTATCTGCGATGACTACATCATCTTCAATCACGCTGTAAGCACCTACGGATACATTGTTTCCCAATTTGGCAGATGGGCTGATAACGGCGGTGGGATGAATGCCGGCCGTATGTTTGGGGGTTTGTGCGTCCCAATATTGAACTAATAAATTGAAAGCCCACTCCGGATTTTTGGCAAACAAGAAATTGGTTTTGATAGGTAAAGGCAACCCTTTGGCTGCTTCGGGCAGGATAATGGCGCCGGTGGTAAAATGGGGGGGGACAGCCACTTTCTCAATGCTGACCAAATAGCAAATACCGTCTGCTTGCGGGGCGGTTAAATCGCAAATGTGTCTAATGGTAAAATTTTCATCGCCTACCAACTCTGCTCCGGTAATTTTAGATACTTCTTTAAGTGTGATTTCCATAGATACCTCCGGTTATTTTTTCCGGTATTTTTTAGATTTTTTGAGTCGGTTGACGAAGTCCGTCGTCACGTTTACCGGCTCTTGTCCGTATAAAATTTCGTCTTTGCGTACGATCGCCCCAATGTTGCGTTTTTTGGCAAAAGACTTTATTTCATTATAAATATCTTGCAAAATGGCTTTGACTTCTTGCTCCTCCAGTCTCAAAATTTCTTCACGAGTCTGATACTTATAATTATCAATAAAAAAACTTCTTTCCGCAATGATTTTTTTGTTGGCTCCGATGCGTTCCGTTAAATCATCAAGTCTGGCAGGAGAGTTCAAGGGGGAAGTGGATAATACTTCCGTACCGGAAAAGATAAGACGGTTTAAAGTATTATTTAAAAGCAGTGTATCTGCCGACTCCGGCACTTTGGGCAATAAAATTTGGTCCGTGATGATTCTTTCGTAAAAAGGTTTTAATTCAGCCAGTTGTCTGGAAAGGAGTTTGTTTTCCAATTCTAAGGCATTGATAATATCTTTAGCGTTTTCTACTTCGCGTTGTTTGGATTTGATTTTTAGATCAATTTGTTTCTTGACGGCTTGAGTGCGAGGGTGCTCATTGAAGGCAATATCAATATCAATATAAGCCACCAAAAGGCATTTTTGAGGAGATTTTTCTTCTTGCGTAAGTTCTTGTACCGCTAACTCTTCCGGCAGATCCTCCGTTTGACTTTCTGTTTCAGCGAAGGCATCTTGTTTGGTTTGTTGCGAAAGTTTGATGTCTGTTGGATTAGAGAGTGCTTCCTGCTCCGTTTGTGGTTCTTGTATAGAAGGCTGACTTGTCGTTTGGTTTTTGGCCTTGATAGATTCTATAACGGACAATTCTTCTTGCGTCAATTCTCCTACCGCTTCCTGAGCAGAAAGCGGTAAGGCAAGAATTGTAAGAACAAAAAGCCAAAACAGTTTACGCATAAAATCCTTACATCATGTTAGAAATATTGAAATAAAAGTGGGAGCGATCTTCATTGCTCTTATGGTTTAACCCATAGCCCCAGTCAATGCGAATGGGCAAGGAAGGAGTGGTAAAACGCAAACCCACACCTACACCGGCTTTAAATTGGCTATCTTCAGGACCAAAAGAGAAATCTACATCGTCAAAGTGATTCCACGAGTTTCCAATATCGGCAAACAAAGCAAATTGAGCCATTGTACGGCGGCCTTCGCGAGCCAACGGAAAGCGAAGTTCGGCATTCATTACATAATAAGTGGTGCCTCCGTATTGAGGACCTACTTCGCCGGCGCGTTCATAACCGCGTACGGTATCTGCACCGCCTAAGAAGAATTTTTCATAGGGGGGTACTTCTTTCGTGCGGCCATAAGAACGCACAGAACCTATTTTGTTGGATAACACGAAAACAATCGGATAATTGCCGCCGATATTTAAGACGGTATGGTTAAAAATAGAGCGGGCATTTAAGTACCACAGGTCCAAATCACCGCCAATCGGACCGCCGGCCAAAGATACGCCCAAAGAGTTGCGCCAACCGGAAGTCGGGTCCCAAATATTATCCCGCGTATCTACGGCAATATCTGCGCTGAAGGTGGACATATATTGGTCTCCTTCAGGAATGCATTGGTCACTGGGGACGCCGGCAGCACATTGGAATTCTTCTTCCACGTCATAAATGTCGATATTTTCAAAAGAGTAGCCAAAACTTAACTGGTAAATATCATCGTTAAAGCGCGGCCCTACACGCAAGCGACCACCGACGCGTTTTTCCGTATAAGCTTGGTTTTCGTCGGAAAAAGAACGATAACGACGTGTATTAAATAAATCCGCTCCCAGAGAAATAGGTTTGTCATAAATCCACGGGGTGGACCAGCTGACCGTGTAGTCTAAAATTTCTTCACCGAACAAGGTGCGCAACGATAAACGTTGTGCGCGCCCAAAAAGATTCATGTGATTGATGGATACTTCCCCATACAGACCGTCTAAAGAACTCATGGCAAGACCTGCCGTAAACATGCCGGGTCTTCCCTCGGTCACGTGAAAGCCGAGATCTACTTTTTGTGGGTCGGCGGTAGGCTGAATATCGATTTGTACATCATTAATAAACCCTAAATTAAAAATTTTGGTTTGACTTCGTTGGATTTTTGCCGAATCATACAAATCTCCGGGTTTAATGGAGATTTCCCGCGTGAAAACATATTTTTTAGTATTTTCATAACCTGTCACGTCAATATTATCGATATAGAAAACATTTCCTTCAGAGATATCATAATTAACGTTTAATAGTCCGTTTTCAATGTTTTTCTGCGGTTCTACGCGTACTTGCAAATAGCCTTTGTTGGCATACTGCTGTTGTATGGCGATGACCGTATCATCAAAATCTTTTTGGTTGTAAAGTTTTCCTTCGCGGATATAGACAGATTCCTTTAATTCCTCCGGAGTAAAAACATTGTTGCCGGCAAAAGAAACTGTACCAAAGTTCACTTTTTCTCCTTCCGTCACGTCATAAGAAAGAGTCACTTCTGTTTGGTCGGGGCTAATGTCTATTTTAGGCTCGGTAAGATTAAATTCGCTGAACCCTTCATTGCGTCCGTACAAGACCATTTTTACCCAATCGCGTTGTAAGTTTTGAGGTTTAAATACTTTTCCGGTGCGGTTGGAGGCTTTTTTAATAATTTTTTCAGCCGGTAAAACATTACTGTCAGAAAGGCCGTTTAAATTCAAAGCGGCCACCTTTACGCGAGGGCCTTCATCAATAATTAGATTAACAGTGACGGTATTGGTTTTTTCGTCGGGGATTACTTCGTATTTTACTTGAGCGGAAATATAGCCTTTCTCTGCGTATTTGGCTTTAATGCGCTCCATGTCATTGATGAGTTTGCCTTCGTTGAAAGGATCTTTAAGTTTTAAAGTCATGGCAGAGGTAATGGCACTTTTACCCAATTTTTTCCTGCCCTGATAGGTAATTCGGTCAAAAATCGGTTTTTCTTCTACGATATACGTGATGCGATGGCAGGGGTAGGTTTGGCCCAGCTCGTCTTTGGCAGAGCCTTTGCTGCGGGAGATATCTACCTGTACGCTGTCAAAATTTCCCAACGAAGAAATATCCAAAATATCTTCATTGACGGAATATCTTTCGTACAATTCTCTTTTTTTAGAATGTGCCGCTTTGGTGACGGTGCGTTTGCTGATATTTTTAAGGCCGTCTACGTCGATATCACAAATCATCCACGGCCCGTAAGGATCAACATCTTCGATGTTTTCCTGTGCTGGCAAGGTCAAGGGCAGCAGTAAAAAAGAAAAAGCCCACAAGTACTTATTAAAAAACGTCATATCCACCCCCGATTATGCGTTTAAATAAAAAAGCCCGCGCCAAACTACCAGCGCGGGCTGACTATCAGAAAACAAAAAACAGCGCAAAGCCGGACTTATTTGGCCGGTCTTTTGGCCAGTCCGCTTTTGATGCAATTGGTGCACACGTAGGCCGTTTGCGTTTTGCCTTCCAACACCACTTTTTGTTTTTGCAAGTTGGGGTTGAAGGTACGTTTCGTTCTGAGGTTAGAGTGGCTGTAAGAACCGCCGGAGACGGGGCCTTTGCCACAGATTGCACATTTATACGCCATAAAGTCCTTCCTTATATATAAGTTAAATTCGGTCTTTATATTCTAGTAAATATTGCCGAGTTTGTCCAATTAATTAGCAGTTTCTTTCGGCGGAAAGAATTTGCTGGCTAACATAGATAACACCAAAATGAACACGATAATACCCAAAGAAACAGGTACGGCAATCTTGATAAAGTGGGAAACAATCATCTTGACCCCCACAAAAAATAAAATGACGGAAATGCCATATTTGAGGTACGGGAATTTGCCTGCCATGCCGGAAAGCAAGAAGTATAAAGAGCGTAAACCGATAATGGCAAAAATATTGGAGGAATAAACCAAAAAAGTATCCTGCGTAATACCCAAAATGGCCGGAATAGAGTCAATGGCAAAAATAACATCAGACATTTCAATCACCAAAAGCGCCGCAAACAAAGGAGTGGCAAACCATTTGGCATTTTCTTTGATGAAAAAGTTTTCTCCATGATAATCGGTTTTGATAGGCATGATTTTTTTGAAAACTTTTAAAATAAAAGATTCGCTGGGATTAAATTTGTCGTCTTCTTTTTGTAAGAGCATTTTAAGGGCGGTGAAGATTAATAAGGCTCCAAACACATAAATCATCCATGCAAAGGCGGATATGAGTTGCACTCCGACGAAAATAAATAAAAAGCGCATGGCCACTGCCCCCAAGATACCCCATAAAAGCACTTTGGGTTGTAAATCATTAGGTACAGCAAAGTAGCCGAAAATCATAATAAAGACAAACATATTGTCTATGGAAAGCGAATATTCCAACACATAACCGGTGTAGAATTCCAAGGCATGGCGCGGACCTTCAAACAACCAAATGGCCGCCCCGAAAAGCAGGGCCAAAGAAATCCACGCACTAACCATAATGCCAGCTTCTTTGATAGACACATGGCCTTTATGTTTGTTCATAATGGCTAAATCAATAAACAGGGCCGCCAAAACGATGACCCAAAAAGCAATCCACATCGCAATGGATACGCCGGTGGTGACAGGTTCCATAGAAAATACTCCTTAACTGAAATTGTAGTATAAAAGCCTATTTTAAAGGGTTTGTCGAAAAATCCCAATAAAAAAAGCCGAGGATGGGAGTCGAACCCACAACCTACGGTTTACAAAACCGTTGCTCTGCCAGTTGAGCTACCTCGGCACTACTCATTTATGATATCAAATTTTTGTCTCTCTCACAAATGGAAAAACAAAAAGAGAAAATTACTATAATGAAAATTGGAGGAACTGTATTATGAAGAAAATATTATTGTTTTTCATTCTTTTTACAACCGTAGTCGTACATGCGCAAGAAAATTGTGATTTAACAAATCAACTTCCCTTGCAATTAATGCAACAGGAATTAAAGAGAAATTTTAAAGTACTAAAAAAGCAAAATCCGCCCATTTATTATATGGTCTATACCTATACAAACGGAGAGGAAATTTATATCAATGCCAGCAATGGCGCCATTCAACAAGAAGTGGTCAAACCGGTGTCAGATATAGAGGTGTCACTTCGGGTTGGAAGCCCTCAAACTGACAACACCCACTCTTTAAGAGGGGAGGACAATGTGGCTTATGATCTGGCATTGGAAAAAACAGGTTTGCTCTCTGAAGATAATACGGAAGATTTTCTGCATAGTTTGTGGAGACGTACGCATTACTTGGTCAAAACAGCACAAGAAGATTATATCCGCGTTAAAACAAATGTCCGTTCTCGGGCAGAGAATAAAGACAAGTCTGCTGATTTTGTATTTCCTCCGCAGAGTTTATATTGTCATGAAGAACCTTTGCAAACATTTGATTTAAATAAAATAAAAGCCTTGTTGACAGAGGCCTCTGCTTTAACTCTGCAAGAAGAAACAGTATTAAAATCTTCTTTTGTTTTTTCTGTAGAGCAAGGGCATCGCTATTTTGTTGATAGTCGCGGTAGTCGAATCAAAACGCCTTATTCTTATATTAGACTTATTTATTCTTTGTATGGATTAGGAAAAGACGGAGCAGAAATTGAACGCTTTAAAGATTATAATTTAAAATCTCCTCAGGATATACCCTCTTTTGAGAAGGTAAGCCAAGATATTGCTCGTTCCATTTCTGAATTAAAGGCTTTGTCTAAAGCACCGGAAGGAGAATCTGCCAATGTGCCTGTTATTTTAAAAGGTCGCGCGGCTGCAGTATTTGTGCATGAAGTTATGGGGCATCGTTTGGAGGGAGACCAATTGAAAGATGCTGAAGACGGGCAAACTTTGTCCGGTAAAGTAGGCCAACAAGTGATTTCTCCGCTTATTACCATTACCGCCGATCCTACCCTGAAAGAATTTAATCAAGAACCTTTACGCGGAGCGTACGAATATGATGATGAGGGAGTGAAAAGCAGACCGGTGGTTTTGGTTGAAAAGGGTGTTTTGCGTAATTTTATGATGCGTAGTTCTCCGATAGCAGGTTTTTCAGTTTCCAATGGACATGGAAGAAAAGAAAAAGGATTTAAGGCTGCTGCACGTATGAGTGTACTAAGAACTACGGCTTCGGAAACGGTAAACTATGATGAATTGGAAAAATTGCTTTTAGAGCAAATCCAAAAGCAAAATAAACCCTATGGTTTTATTGTGGAAGATTTGGGCGGCGGTTTTACTTTTACAGGGGCTTCTATGCCACAGAGTTTTAAGTTGGAAACAAAACTGGTGTATAAATTGTTTCCCGACGGAAGAAAGGAAGTGGTGCGCGGTTTAGACGTAATTGGCACACCGTTGGTAAGTTTTAACCGTATTATTGCAGCCGGAAATGACGACGCCATATTTAACGGCAGCTGCGGCAGTATATCCGGTTGGGTGCCTCAAACCAATATTTCTCCTAGCCTATTGTTTGAAAATATGGAGTTTCAAAAAGCACAAAAAAGTGCTTTTAAGCCGCCCGTGCTTCCGGCCCCGAATTTTAAAAAGGAGGGTAAATAAATGAAAAGAGTTATTTTGTTTCTGGCCTTTTTGATTTCCTTATCGCTTTCGGCCCATTCTTTGCCGGAACATGTATATTTTCAGGCGATGAATGATGAACTTATGCGTACCCAAAAACAGTTGCGGGTAAAAGGCAGTGCTTCTCCTTTTTTTATAGCGTACAAATTGAAAGAGGAACATAAACATCAAGTTTCTGCTTCGTTGGGCTCTGCTTTGCCGGAAAATGCCCCTACGAATCATCTATCAGCTTTGGTCTATATGTATACGGGCAAAGCGGCTAAAAACAGCTCCGGCTTTGTGCCGATGTTTCAATTTTCTAATAGCGGGCGGGAGTTTGCGGTAGAATTTGCGAAATATGTGCCTAAAAGTTATGAAGCCATCCGCAGGAAATTGTGGGAGTTAACAGATAAGGCCTATATTTTTGCATCTTCTGCTTATGATAAAAAAGAGGTTTATAAAAAAAGAAAAGGCTTACAGGATGAACTTCCTGATTTTAGTAAAGCACCTGTTTCTGCTTACCGGCAGGAAATACCTGATTTTGAGCCTTTGCCGGCAGATACACAGGCGGTGATTAATCAAATTTCCGCGCAAGGGAAAAAAATTCCTTATTTGGAGCGTTTTGTTGTTAGAAGAGAGCGGGTGCAAAACCGTTATTATTTTATAGATAGCGAAAAAGATTTTGCCCAATATTTTGTACCGCAAGACTACGTGCATGTGCAGGCCTTATTTCGCGGAAAAGAGGGGGATTTTCACAATATCTTTCGCAGTTATAATCTCTCTGATGACCCGCAACAACAAATAAAGCAAATGCAAGAGGCTGCCTCTGAAATATTGGCAGAAGTAGAAGCACAACACCAGGCAGTACGCGCCAAACAACCGTATGTGGGGCCTGTTTTATTTGAAAAGAAAGCAGCGGTGGATTTTTTCTTTTTCTTTTTTTATCCGTCTGCCCGTCACAGTAAGTCTCTTTTAAGAGCAGATGACCGAACAGACAACGAAGCAGGCTACTTCAAAGACCGTTTGGGTATGAGAGTGATGAGTGCTTTTTTTGATGTCTATGATAAGCCTCTTTTGTCTTATAAAGATGGAATTTATTTATCCGGATTTATGCCGGTAGATGATGAAGGAGTAGCTGCGGAAAATATACAACTGGTAAAAGATGGAAAGTTAATTGCTTTACCCACGATGAGAAGCCCCATGAAAGGACAAGAGAAAAACAATGGTCATGCCAGAGCCAATTATCATATGTTTCCCAGAGCCGGCCTGACAAATCTGTTGTTTGAGGCTAAAGAATCTTTATCTCAAGAGCAAATGCAAGAAAGACTGTTGCAGCGTTGTCGGGAATTGGAGTTGGAATATTGTTATATTATCCCCTCCTCTTTTGAATATTGGAGAGGGAAAGGGTTGCCGGAGTTAGTACAACGCATTTATACAAAAGACGGAAGAAAAGAAGCAGTAAACGGTTTAGAAATAGAAGGTCTTTCTGCCCGTAGTTTGAGAAGCATTTTGGCAGCAGGAAAAGAGTCGTATGTATTTGGCGATTTTTCAAAATATGAGATGGACGGAGCCAGCCCTATTTCCATTACTGCCCCTTCTATCTTGGTAGATGAAATAGAATTGGTGCCCGATATGAAAGTGCCCGATACTCCGCCTTCTGTTGATTTGCCATAATAAAACCCCGCCAATCGGCGGGGTTTTTAATTGAGTAAATGTTGGGCTACTCTGCGTGCAAAAGAATCGTTGTTGGAATTTTTGATTCTTTTGAGAAGTTCTAAGGCTTGTTGTTTTTTATTTAACTTCATCAAATTTAGATAAATTGTGAAAAGGGCTAGTTCGTTTTCCGGTTCTAGTTTTAGCACAGTTTGCGCCACTTTAAGAGAATCCTCATATTGTTTTTCTTGATAAAGCCATAATGCTTTAATACTTTTTAGTTCATTGCGCTGAGGAGCCAAAAAAATGGCTATTTCCAAATCCGACAAGGCATCTTGTGGCATAGAGAGGCCTTTGTATGCGCGCGCACTTAATAACCAATAGTCGGCTACAGAAGGTTCCTCCATTTTAGCCATGGTGATATGAATCAAAGCATCATCATAGTTGCGCTGTTTAGAAAAAGTGTATGCATATCTGGCGCGATTGATGGCGGGAGCTTGCGGATCTAGTTCAAAAAAACGGTCATAATATTCGCGTGCTTTGGAGTAAAACCCCATATCAATATAATTTTCCGCTTGGCCCGATAAAGCAATTAAATTATTCGGTTCTATTTTTAGGACTTGGTTATATAAATCAATAGATTGATCTGTTAAATCGGTCCGATGATAAAGTTCGGCGGCAGACAAAAGCAACGGAATATCTTTTTCGTGAAAGGCTAAGGCTTCTTTGTAGGTTTCCAATGCTTTTTCGGGCATGTCTAACTTTTCATAGGTTAAGCCTAGTAGACGATAGGCTCTTGCTTCACGTCGTTTGATGTTTTTTGTTTTATAAATATAGTCGGAAAGCAGAGCAACGGCTTGTTTATAATCTCCTTGATTATAAGTTTCGCGTGCTTGCACAAACTCTTGTCTGTCAGCGGGGCTGATGCCAAACAGTCCCGCTTGTGCAGGGGAAACTACCAAGAAAAAGAAAAAGAATAGATGAAAAAGTTTATTTTTTAAGTACATGGTCTATTGAAAATAACAGAAGATCTTCCTGTAAAATATTTAAATTTTTGTTGGCCGAGCGAATGCCAATCTCTCCGGCTTGATGCAGTTTATCTAATTCCAGCGTGCTGATACCCAATACTCTGTTTTGAATAACAAAATTTGCTTTTTGTGAGGCTTCTTCTATCATGGCGGCACCTCTCACATCTCCAATACGCAACAAATAGGCCGCCACCGTTTTAGGTACTTGAGAAGAAAAATCCAATGGAGTCACAGACGCAATAATATAATCTGCTCCTTTATTTTTTACCAAATTCACCGGCAAATAGTTTACTACCGCGCCGTCTACCAAATAGCGGTGTCTATACTCAACAGGGGCAAAAACACCCGGTAAGTTCATGCTGGCTCTGACGGCAATATCTAACGGACCGGAATCAAAAATCACCTGTTCTCCTGTTTTTACATCCATTGCTGCAGTGGCAAAAGGAATATCCAGATCCTCAAAACGCATGTGACCGATTTGGTTTTGGAAAAAGGATTGTAAATTTTGCGAAGAAGGAAGTTTTTGAAGAAAAAGGAATTTTATAACCCCCATGAGGTTGAAATCGGGTGTTATTTTGTCTATAGTTATATGTTGACCGATATTCCAAAGTTGTTCAGTAGGAAGGCCCGCTGCATACAAAGAGCCAATAACAGCCCCCATAGAAGTACCGGCCATCATATCAATGGGCATACCGGCATTATTAAGCACTTCCAGCACGCCCACATGAGCAAAGCCGCGTACGCCGCCGGCGGAAAGCGCAAGCCCTATTTTGGGCCGTTGGCTGGCAGGGACGGAGATAAATTCCTCCCATAAAAAATCACGCAAAATACCGTCATTTGTCACATCGGGTAATGCCCACAAGGAAGGTGACAAAGAGAAAAAAATCAAAAATAAAAACCAGCGTAATTTTTTCATGAAAAACAGTATTTTATAAATCTCTGCCGATGGCCCATTCCAAAGAAGCCTTAGATGTTAAATTATGCAAAATACTTTGGTAATAATCTTTTCCGCTGTGGAAATAAGCCTCCAACGCTTCCAGCGCGTTTAAATTTACACGAGAGGTTTGTTGATTTTGGGCCAAAAGTTTTTGTACTTCTTGCCAAGTATTTTGATGGATAGGGACTTCTTTTTGCCAAAAGAGAAAATTGGCATAGTTTTCTGCCACTTGTACGCGTATTTTATCTTCTATAGCAGCACGACGAAGGGTGCTTTGTTTTTGCTCAGCTTTTCGTTGAGATGTTTGAGAAGACACGTTGTAGGGGAGCGGTAATTTGACGGCTAAAGAAATTTGTTTGTTTTCATCGTCCAAGTTTTCGGCTCCCAAGCGCTCATAACTGCCGGTTAATACTAAATCCGGATAACGGTGCGATAAAGCCAAATCAATGGCCAAATTATCTAATTCCAACGCATAAATAGCTGTTTTTAATTCCGGTCTAAATTCCATAGACCATAAGTTAAGGGTGGCTAAATCCAATTTCATTTCTATGGGGGAAAAATCGCCCTTTACTTTTACCGGACTATTCAGTTCTTTGTTTAAACTGACCAACATGGACAGTTGGGCTTTTTGCAATTCATTGGTGGCAATATTTTTTAGAGAGAGCAGTTTGGATAAAGCATACTGCGCTTTGATTTTATCCCAAGAAGAAACATTTAATGAACGTGCAAAAGTCTGGGCTTTTAGGTCTACTTGATGAGATAATTCCAAAAGATATTGTGCATATAACAACTGAAAAAAAGATTTTTTAATGTCTAATACAACGGCATTTTTAACGGATTCATATTTGCTTTGAACCTGCTTTAAATTGGCTTCGGCCATTTTTAATGCGCCGCGTATTCGACCACCGGAGTAGAGATATTGTGTGCCGGTCACTCCTACACCAAAAAATTGATGTTTGTCTCCTGTTTCTAATGCGTCATTGTTGGGGATGAGGCGATTGGCCACCGATTCCGGCAAAACCATCGGATAGTCCAAGTCATACCAAGTGGCAGTGCCTTGTAAAGAAAATTGAGGCAAAAAAAGGAACTTGGCTTGTTTTACTTTTTGCTCAGCAACGATTACTTCCTGCTGCGCCAGCAAAAAGTCATTGTTATTTTCTAGTCCGATGCGAATGGCATTTTCCAGCGTTAATTCATCATTAATCAAGCTGGAAAAACGCAAGCCATATTCTTTTTGTGCAACTGCCGGCAAAGCCAAAAGCAGTGCCAAACATAAAAAAGTTAATTTTTTCATAAGTCCCCATTACTTCTTATTTTTATTGATTTCTTCTTCCACGCGGTCCATCATTTTGTTGAAATCGTCTTGCAACTCTGTAAATTGATCTCCTTTGCGCAAGCGGACTCGTTGACTAAAGTCTCCTTTGGCAATGGCTTTGCAGGTTTGTTCAAAACGATAAACAGGGCCGGCCATTCTGTGAGATAAAATGGCGGAAATTAAAATGACAAAAATGACATAGATAATAATTTTATAGATAAATCCGTATGCCAAAGAGGGAAAGTGATCGTATAACGGTTGCAGAAGAACGGGGTGTTGGTCAAAGATATCATTTAACGTAAACACCAATTCGAAGGACATAATCAAAAGTCCGGCCAAGACACTTAAGACAATTAAGGTCATGTAGCGGAATTGAAGATTTTTTTTAATAAAAATGGTTCTTCTTTTAAATTGAGTTTTCTGGGAGGGGGATTGCTGTGTTTGCATGATAGTCCTGAATTAGAAATTGGTGACGTAGCGCAGTTGTAAAATGCGTTCATTGTCGCTTCCTCTGCCGATCCGGCGAACGGCACCGGTTAAGGTTAAAGCCGGAGAAATGAAAATATTGGCACCTATGTTGAAGCGAGAGTCACGAATATTGTTAATATTATCCCATTCTGCCAGGAAAGAAAAATATTCTTTCAAATTCCAAGACATACCGGTGAAGGCGTAAATGTCGTGACGATCAAAATCAGATAAATTGGCCCCCAAAGAAAAATTTAAGCCGGGTGTAAAAAGTTCACGAGTTAAGGTGATATATCCGCCCTTGCGGTCATCTAAATAGTCTTTGGTTTTTTTGTTATAACCATAACGGCGGCCATCATATCCGATAGCAACAGCCGGCAAATACAAACTGCCGTCAAATACTTTCCATTTTACTTGAAAATCAGGATCTAGTACTTTGATATCATCGGAACTGCCCACCAATTCATAAACGGCCAAAGATACACCGATATTAACTTGTGGTATGACCCCAAAATCCAAACTTTCCATAATGGTTCCGTTGGCATAGGAGCGTGTTAACAAAGACGCTTGATATTTATCCAACACATTGGCGGTAGGTACGTCTAAAAGCAAGGTTTCGGGAGATAAAATATCAGACTCTTGTGCAAAAATTCCAAAGGGAAATAATAAACAAACGGCTAAAAGTAAAGATTTTTTCAGCATGTTTTAGTTCTCTCCTATAACCAAATGCGAGGGTCTTTTTGTTCCGGTTTTTGAATATAACGGACATTGTGTAAGAAGATAAATTCTCTGGCGGCCATAAAATCATTGCGGTCGCGAGGGAATTCTAACTCCACAATGCCTTCGTCCATACGGGAGGTGTCATAGACTATCCCTTTTTGCCAGCGATCCAACTTAGCGATGTCTTTGTCTTGTGTGCGCGGATTATGATAATTGCGAAGGACTACTTCCCCTTTGAGTAGTTGTCCGCCGGAAACGGGGGATGTTTTTTCAATAATATCTGAGGAAAAAATAGTTTTTCCTTCGCAAGGTCCGTTTAAAAAGGTCACTTTAAAGCGCGGGTCATTTTGGGTTGGTTTGCGGTTGATGCGAGCCAAAGAATAAGTGGAATAAGGCTTTCCTTCATTGAGACAAGAGGCAAACACATTGTCTCGGAAGTTGCGTTCATAAGAATCGGCACTGCTTTGCCTGTTGTAAGGGGTTTCATCCTTTTTTTCTTGATGACAGGCAACTGTGAAAGCAATTACAAAAAGCAAAGGTAAAATAATTTTTTTCATAAAATCTCCATATCCATACATAGAATAAAAACAACAGGTACAAAGACCCTTATTTTCAGTATAACTGTTTTGCTTCTCTTTTGACAAGATTTTTTAGAACGCGCGGGCGCATTGCGCGCGTGGTCACCAAAACACCCGCCTCTTTCGGGGCGGGTGTTAGACAGTTTAATGAAGGGAGTAATTTGAGGTGATAGTTAGAAGAATTCTTTCCATAAGGCTCCATCTTGTCCGGCGTCTAAAGGGTCTAAAGAGTCTAAAGCAGCTCCCAACAGATCACCGGAAAGGATACTATGCGCTTCTAAGGTTTCAGGTGTGTTTTGTTTGTTTTCATACACTTCTTTCATTCTGCTTAAAATTTGCCGATGAAGCATGTCTCCTCTTGTTTCCAGATCAGTAGATCCGTCGTCATTTAATATTCCATGATTTTCAGTATCATCGTAGACAACGAGGGACGGATTTAATACATCTGACATAGCCACGACCTCTGATACTTGAGGAACAAAATAAACAAATTCCGGTTTTTCAGCATTTTGTTGTTTCAGAGCAAGCATATCTTCTTTATTATAAGGGACATACTTAAAAAATCCTCTCAACTCCTCCTTGCTTTTTTCTACCTGCTTTCCTTCTTGTTCTTTTTGTGCCAGAAATTCATCTATCATCGTGCTGCTATGGCCTAAGGGGTCCCCGTAATATTCCATGCCCGAATATAATACGGTATATTTAAGTTCGGGGTTTCCTCCTAAATCTTTGGCTCCCACCCAATAGCAGGTTTCTCCATTAGAACAACCTTGTCTCTCCAATACAAAGTCAATCATCTCTTGGGTGGTCTCATCGAGAGATTGTTGTTCCAGCAATTTTTGAAACGGGTTATCTTTTGTATGGCCCAACAAAACCATCATATTTAAAGGTTGGGCATCAAAAGCCGCTTCTTTTTCAGGGGTATCTATTTGTAGAGTTTCTTTTAACGCTTGAATTTTCTCTTTGCCTGCTTTTCTAGCATCATCCTCCGTATCAGGAGGCAAACACTGTCCCGTTGTATTTTCTTTTGTTCTGTATAAAGAAGAAGATACATTACCGGAAGATCCATTATCGGAACAAGAGGCATAAATAGTCTTTTCGACTAAATTGTCAAATTCTTTGTCTTGAGCTTTTTCTCTTAACGATTCCCAATTTTTGTCTTCAACTGCTTGTGCTACGCGGTCTTCATTTTGCTGTTGGTAGGCGTTGGCTTTTTCTTCAAAATCTCTTAATTGTTGGCCCGACAAAATTTTTCTGGCGGCTTGGATATAACTATCCTTAACATTTTGAAGGGTAGAACCGGGAGATAAAATGTCAAAGAGAGGGTTTGTGTTCCCTCCGAGTCCAAATTCCCATTCAGAGGTGGAAACATTGGCAGATTTTCCTTTTTTGTAGGTGCTGCCTTGCTTGTGGGTATCTTTTCCTAAGCCGGACGAGGCAGAAGCCAACAGGTAATCTTTTTCCTGCGGGGCAGCTTTCGGAGTAGCGATATCGTCACTTCCTGTAAAAAAGCTCTTAATCGGCTTCCACAAACGAGCCCATTTAGAGTCTGGGATAGCCGGATCAGACGTCTGGGCAGATTTAGCGGCATAGCGTGCGGCCCGCTCTTGGCGGATATGACGTTCGTAGGCATTGTCTCTTAAACTGACTTCGTGCATACCCGGATCGGCAGATTCAGGGACGGTTTGCCGCACTAAAATCCATTCACCGTCTTTATCGATGAAGCCGGTTTCAGTATATTCGTAGTCAGTATCTACTTCGGTGCTGTAGTCGAAATTTTTTCCTTCTTCGCCCTCTTTTAGAAAAGCATATTTTTGTTGTTCTTCTGAAGTTAAAGAGGCCAACATTTCATCATTTACTTCTCTTTGAGGGAGGGGAGCATTTTTTTGTGAATCTCGCTTAAATAAAGCATACACTTTTTTCACCAAACCACTTAAGGGATTAGAGGTGAAAATTTGCGGGGTTGCTTTTTTCCTATTTATGCTTTCAGAAGCAGCGTTATCCAACAAGGGAAGTAGTAAAAAAAGCAAAATAGCAGTGCTTAAAGCGATAATAATGATTTTTCCGGCGGTTTTCGCCTTTTGTTTGTTAAGCATAAAGACCTCTCAACGTGGGAGTTATAAGTAAAGTGTATCCATTTTCCTTATCATAAATCAAGGACCTTTAGACCTATAGTTCAAATAGGACTATTCGTCTTTTTGAAAAGGACGGCACAGAATATTCCATGCTTTGGCAGTATGATTGGAAAATTTATTCCACCAAGAGGTTTCTTTGTTCGTGTCGGTTCCTGCAACGGGGGGAAAATAATTTTTGGCATTTAATAGCTTAATCAAATAGTTGGAAGGCACTGAAAAATTTAAGTTTTGGTTTCCCTCTCCCTTATAGCTGGAAAATGCAACTGAGATTACTGCACCTTCTTTGTTAAATACGGGGCTTCCGCTGGAGCTGGGGGAAATGGGTGCGCTGATTTGATGCCAAATAATACCATCAGATTTTTTGCGCACTTGGCTAATCAGACCGGAGGTGACGGTGTTTTGCAAACGGCGCGGATTACCGATAACGGTGATTTCTTCTCCCGGAAGGACATAATCGGAGTTGCCTAAAGAAACGGTGGGTAAATTTTTGCCTTCTATTTTAATAAGTGCCAAATCCACCTCTCCGGCTTGGACCAATTGTTTGGCTTCGCCCGATATGACACCTGTATTAAAAGTGACATTTAGGTACATGGCTCCTTCCACTACGTGCCGACTGGTGGCGATGACGCCGTCTTGCGTGACAACAAAACCTGTGCCGTTAAAGGTGGTGCCGTCTTTTTTGAGCACGTTTACAGCCACGATGGCAGGGGAGTTTTCCTCCGCTATTTCCACGTGGCTTTTGGCATAAATCGGCATGTATAAGACAATGGCGGTTATTACACAAAAAAGCAATCTCATGTAGTGATTATATAAATTTCATAAAAGATTGTAATGTTTTTATGCGGTTGCTTATTTTGTGCATAAATAGTACACTCTATATCTACAGGAGTGTGTTTTATGGAAAAATATTATGTAAGCCGTAAGAAGTACGAAGAACTTGTGCAGGAACTGAAAAATTTGAAAGATTTAAAAGCATCTCTTTCGGTGGAAATCGGTGAGGCTGCCGCTCAGGGGGATTTAAGAGAAAATGCCGAATATCATGCCGCCAAAGAAAAACAAGCCGAGACTTTGATTCGTATCCAAGAATTAGAAACCAAACTCAGAAATGCGGAAATTACCGATAATTTAGACGTTGACCATAGCGAAGCGCGCATCGGTGCTACTGTCACTATTAAAGATGAAGACGCCGATATTGAGTTTACTTATACTTTGGTAGGTTCTATGGAGTCTAACCCCGACAAAGGTTTGTTATCTGTGAAAAGTCCGTTAGCCTCTGGCGTATTGGGCCATAAAGAAGGTGATGAATTTGAAGCACAGTTGCCGCGCGGACCGAAGAAATATAGACTTGTGAAATTGGAATATAAATAAGTTATCCTTAATTTGACAAACACCCCCGCTTTTCGGCGGGGGTGTTTGTCTATATACTTATTTATACTGATTGAGCACTTTGTCTTTGGCCGCAGAAGAATAGACATTGTAGTCTATTTGCTGGAAGATAGAGTCTCTGGTTTCCAAGTTATAGACGTATCCTTCATCAATGCGGTTGTGTTTCACTTGCTCGTAAAGTTCGTTGAAGCGTTTGATATGGTCTTTAGTACGTTTGGTGGAATATTCTTTAGCCGTACCGGTAGTGACCAAGAACGCCCAGTCCGAAGATTGCATAAGCACCAATTCGCGCGCCATTTGATTTAACGTGCGTTTAAGCAAACCGTCTGCATTGGGGAAGCGGTTGGCATATTCGGTCATGCGTTCGGCGGCTTTGATGAGGTGGCGGTAAATCCAGTCATTGCCGGAGTTAAGCCATACATCATGATAGCCCTTATCGCCCCAAGAAGACATGGAAGGCTGTACCGTTTGGTTGGTGGGGTACATTTCCAAATATTCCATCGGGGTAATGAGTTTAATGTCAGTTTGATCGTAGTGAATTTTCTTAAATAAAAATTCCAAAAATTCAATACCTTCATACCACCAGTGACCGTACAGTTCCGCGTCATACATAGATACTACCAGCGGTTTGCGGTCCATAAGCGTGGACAAATATTCAATTTGTTTTTGGCGGTTGAACATAAAGTTCCCGGCGTGCTGAGCAGCCACTTCACGCGCTTCCTGCGGGTTGTAGGCGGCTTTTTGATTCAAAGGTACTTTGCCGGTAATTTTGCAGTATTTCATGCCGATATTGCGGCGTACGCCGTCGGAATGCAAATACGGTTTGATATAATCATAGTCCAAATCATAGCCTAAATCGCGGTAAAATTCACGATAGCGGGCATCACCGGGATAGCCGGATTCAGCACTCCATACTTGTTGGGCAGACTCCATATCGCGCGCAAAGGCGGCCACGCCGGTTTTCGGGCAGTATACAGGGGCATAGATGCCGTATTTCGGGCGCGGAGTACCATGCAAGACACCGTGTGATTCCATAAAGTAAAAGCGAATGCCTTCATCGCGCAAGAATTTATCGTCTCCGGGGTTGTAGGCACATTCACCCAACCAAATACCGCGAGGACTTTTGCCAAAGCGTAAGCGGTAGTCATTAGCGGCGATTTTTACTTGGGCATTGACGCTTTCTTTATGCACCATCAAAGGCAAATATCCGTGTGTAGCACCACAGGTAATGATTTCCAATTTGCCCATATCTTGGAATTTTTTAAAACCTTCCAATACGTGGCAATGGTACACGTTTTCAAAGAGGTGTTTGAAGCGGCGGAATTTGTCCAAATACATATGGGCGACGGCTTCAAATTCGGTTCCTTTAGTGCGTTCAATTTCTTTTTCAGAAAGTTCTAAACGTTGGTTTAAGTAATGTTGAAAACGGCTGATTAAAAGCGGGTCGCTCATCATATTGCACAAAGGCGGCGTGACGGACATTGTTAAGCGGAAATCTACCCCTTCGGCCGTCAAGTTTTCAAACACATTAAGCAAGGGAAGGTATGTTTCTACCATCGCTTCATAAAACCAGTCTTCTTCCAAAAAGTCAGGATATTCCGGATGTTTGATAAACGGTAAATGAGCATGTAAAACAAGTGCTAAATAACCTTTTTCTTGTCCCATAATTATTTCCCCTGTTCGCGCGCGGCTTTGATATGTACTTGACGCGTTTTGGTACCGGCTTTGTTAGAAGCCTTGATGGGCAAATCCAACACTGCGCCGGCAGGCAAGGCCTGACGCAAAGAGAATTTGCCGTTTTGTAATTGGATTTCTTTTCCGTTGATAGTGACAAAGGCATTCGGAGAAGCAGAACCGTATACGATAATTTCGCAATCGGCCTGCAACCAAATATCTTCATCTTCTTCGGTCTGTACGGCAGCCGGAACGGTATGCAAAGCAAAAGAAGACCAAGAACTCATAGCAGAAGAAGGTGCATTACCGGCTCCGGCCAGTTCGGTCAATCTCCAGCGTTGGTCAATTACTTGCATAAGTTCGCTGGCACCGATGCCAATGCGGTCTGCACCGGAAAGTTGCAACAACTTAATAAAATCGCCTTCCACACACATCCATCTGTCATCTACCAAGTCAGACACTTTGCCCGGAGGCAAGGTCATTTGGTTGCTGCGAGTAAGTAAAATAAATTGCCCTTGCGCAGTGATATAACCTAAATCAGCGATATAACTATGTCCCGGCTGAGGGGCATGAATATACCAACTGCCGGCTTCAAAAATAACGTTCATGTCATAATAAGCGCGGGAGTTGGTGCCATCAAAATATTCCACTCCGGTGACATCGTGCAAACGGATAACGGCGCGAGATTGGTCAATTACTTGATGCCCGTATTGAGCGCGCACATAATCAAAAGTTTCGTGCGTAATTTCCCAGAACAAAAACAACCAAGAAGGATCCTTCGGTAATAAATAACTTTCCGTAGTACCGTATCCGCTCGGGATATCACCCAATTCTTCCGGTACGGTGGGCCGCACTTGATGAAATGCAGCAGAAGATAAATTTTTCTCCATATCAAACCTCAACCTATATAATATTTATTATGTTCTATTCTATTTTACCATTTTTGGAGGGTTTATAGGATGTTTTTGGACCTAATAAAAACTAGGACCGCAAAAGGATATTTGTATTTTGCCAAACTTCTGCAAACAATCGCGTAAAATTTATGGCAAAAGATAAAAATTTATGTAGAATAAAATCAGCGGGTTCTTTGTGATGAACCTTAGGAGGAAAATCATGAAAGCTCTTTGCAAAACTCAACCTGCCAAAGGTGCGCAGTATATTGATGTAGACATTCCTAAAATAGCCAAAGATGAATTATTGGTAAAAATTTATAAAACTTCTATTTGTGGTAGCGATATCCCCGTTTATAATTACACGGGCTGGGCTCCGCAACGCATTCCTATTCCGTTTATATTCGGACATGAATTATGCGGAACCGTAGTGGAAGTGGGCGAAGCGGCACACGGATTTAAAAAAGGAGATTTTATCTCTATTGAGTCACACGTCTGGTGTGGCTATTGTGACCAATGTCGCAGTAATCACCGCGACGTATGTGCCAACAACAAAACTATCGGGCTGGACCGTCCCGGCGGTTTTGCCGAATATGCTGCCATTCCGGCCAGATGCGGGTGGAAACACAAAGACGATTCTTTAAAAGATATTGCTTCTATTATGGAACCGTTGGGCAATGCCGTATATGCCACGTTAGCCAATGATGTAGCAGGCAAGGTGGTGCTAATTACCGGTTTAGGAGCGCAAGGTTTATTCTCTGCCAATGTAGCCAAAGCCTGCGGTGCGGCTAAAGTAATCGGTACGGAAACTTCCGCTTTCCGCAAAAAATTAGCCGAGCAAATGGGAGTAGATGTGGTCATTGACCCCAGCGAATCCAATGCTTTGGAGAAAATCTTGAAGGCTTCCGGCGAAAACAGAGGGGTGGATATCGTGATTGAAATGTCTGGTCACCCTGCCGGCATTGATTTGGCTTTGCATGCCATTAAACCGGCCGGTCACTTTGTGGCTTTCGGTTTACCCGGTGCTCCGATTACTATTGATTATTCCAACTTAATCGTTTTCAAAGGAGTGCAGATACAAGGGTTGACGGGTCGTCAGATTTATGACAGCTGGACCACGATGGATGCCCTGCTTCGCAGCGGCAAAATTGATCCGCGCCCCGTCATTACTCATGAATTTGAAATGAAAGATTTTGAAAAGGCTTTCGCCGCTATGATGGACCCGGAAAGAAAATGCGGCAAAGTAATTATGATCCCGTAAGGAGAAAATATGAACGAAAAATTTAATTTTTTGGACGAAGAAATTTCTAATTTAAAAGCAGAAAATCGGTTAATCAAACTACATATTTTAGAGTCGGAGCAGGCCCCCGTAGCCACGATTGACGGCAAAAAAGTGGTCAACTTAACCTCCAACAACTACCTCAGTTTAACCACGCATCCGAAAGTAAAACAAGCCGCCATCGAAGCAGTGGAAAAATACGGCATCGGTACGGCTGCCGTACGTACTATTATCGGTACGATGACGATGCATGAAGAATTGGAAAGACGCTTGGCCGCATTTAAATCAACGGAAGCGGCTTTACTTACCCAATCTGGTTTTACTGCTAATACGGCCACTTGCCAATGTTTGATGACCAGCCCGGAAGACGTGTTAATTTCTGATGAATTAAATCATGCTTCTATTATTGACGGCGGCCGCTTGGCAAAGGCTAAAAAGAAAGTCTACCGCCATAGCGACATGGCTCATTTAAAAGAAATTTTGGAAAGTGATGAGGTAAAGCATGCCCGTCGCAAACTGTTGGTGACGGACGGGGTGTTTAGCATGGACGGAGACGTTTGTAATTTGCCCGATATTGTGGAACTGTGTGATAAACACGGTGTAATTACCATGATTGACGATGCTCACGCTTCCGGCGTACTCGGAGAGCATGGACACGGAACAGTGGAACATTTTAAAATGCAGGGAAAAGTGGATATCCAAATCGGTACTTTGTCTAAAGCCTTTGCTGCCGTTGGCGGATATGTGGCGGGCCCGCAGAAATTACGTGATTATATGATTTCTACTGCTCGTCCGTTCTTATTTTCCAGCTCTCAGCCACCCTCTGTGATTGCCACTTGTCTGGCGGGATTAGACGTTATTGAAAACGAACCCGAACGTTTGAAAAAATTGTGGGAAAATACCCGTTATTTCAAAGAGGCTTTGACGAAAGCCGGCTTTGATACCGGAAATAGCGAAACACCGGTCACCCCCGTTATGGTAGGAGATAGTGCCAAAGCGCAGGAATTGAGCAGACGTTTGTTTGATGAAGGGGTCTTTGCTTTGGCTATCGTATTTCCGACTGTACCGCGCGGCAAAGAACGCTTGCGTACGATTGTGACGGCCGGACACACGAAAGAAGATCTGGAGTTTGCCGTTGAGAAATTTACCAAAATCGGCAAAGAAATGGGTCTGATTAAATAAGTAAATTTATAAGTGGATAAAGGAGTACAAAGATTTTTCTTTGTACTCCTTTTCTTTATTTCTAAAAATACATTCAAAATGATAAAATAAGCGTATATTTAGGAGAGGGTATGAAGAAAGGAATATATGCTTTTTTATTAATTGTGCTACTGATTGTCTTCGGAATATGGTGGTTTGCTGTCGGAGAAAAAACGCAGCTCATCGTTGCACCAAGTCATCAAAAATTAAAAGTAGTAGCTTCCGGCTATGTGCCTTATGATTTAGCGCGCCAAATAGGAGGCGATAGGATAGAACTGTCCCAACTCATTGCTGCCGGTACGGAGCCGCATCATTTTGAGCCGACGCCGGGCGATATTATCAAAGTAAATCATAGCGATTTGTTTATCTATGTTTCCAAAGAGTTAGAGCCTTGGACACAAGATATTTTAAAAGGTATGCCGAGTGTGTCTTTTGTAGAGAGCGGTCCTTTGTTTGAAGGAGAAGATCCTCACGTATGGATGACACCGTACGGTGCTTTATCCATGTCTGAATCAATTTTGGAGGCTTTGATAAGAAAGGATCCCAAAAATAAATCTTATTACAAAAAGAATTTTAAGAATTTTGAAGAACAAATCCAATCTCTGCATGCTGCCTTTAAACAAGGTCTTTCCTCTTGCCAGAGTCGGGAGATGATACATATCGGCCATTTGGCTTTTGCTGCATTGGCAAAGGATTATGGCCTTAATTTACATGCTTTGACAGGCACTTCTCATCAAAGCGAACATTCTGTGCGTAAATTGGCCGGTTTAATCAAATTGATTAAAAAAAATCAAGTAGGGGCCGTTTTTACCGAAGAGATGCTTTCGTCGGATTTGGCAAATACCGTTTCTTTGGAAACGGGTGTACAAATTTTACCGCTTTATACCGTTCATGCTGTAAGTAAAGAAGATTTTTCTCAACAAAAAACATATTTGGAGTTCATGAATCAAAATTTAACAAATCTGCAAACGGGGTTAAGATGTCAAGCGTTATAGAAATCAAAGATTTGTCCTTTCGCTATAGCCATGCTTGGGTGTTGGAAAATATTTCGGCCGATATTCAATCCGGTGATTATGTAGGTATTATCGGTCCCAACGGAGGCGGAAAAACCACCCTGCTGAAATTAATTTTAGGATTAGAAAAAGGGAAAGGCAAGATAAAACTTTTTGGTACGGAAATAGAACGATTTTCCGATTGGAAAAAAGTGGGATATTTGGCGCAAAAAAGCCCCATAGCGCAGGCGCGTTTCCCTATTTCAGTAGAAGAAGTGGTGCTGATGGGATTATGTTATGACGGAAAACATAAAGAGGCTACCGCCGATAATTTAAAGCAGGTTTATCAGGCATTGTCTATGACACATACGCTTGATTTGGCAAAGCGGATTTTTGGTCATTTATCCATTGGCCAACAGCAACGGGTTTTGTTGGCACGTGCTTTGGTTAGTAAACCGAAACTTTTGATTTTAGATGAACCTTCTGCCGCTTTAGATGTAGATAGTCGGGATTTATTTTTTGGATTATTGGGTGAGTTAAATCAAAATTATCATGTCACTATTTTGCTTATTACCCATGATACCAGTGAAGTAGGAAAATATATCTCTAAGTTTATGTACATAGATAAAGAATTGGTCTTTTTAGGAGATAAAGAGCAATTTTGCCAATCTCAAAAAGTGGCCGAAAGACTGGGCCGCTTTGCTCAGCATACCATTGACCATTTGCACAATCAGGGGCATTGTCCGTTGGGGTGCGACTGTGCCCACTCGCAGGAGCCGGCACATCATCAAGCCCAACACGGGGCGGAGGCTTTGCATGTTAAGTGAGTTTATTAGTTATGGCTTTGTACAACGCGGGCTTTTGGCCGGCTCCTTGGTGGCGGTGGTATGTGCAATACTAGGGGTGTTTTTAGTATTGAAAAGACTCTCTTTAATCGGTGATGGTCTGAGCCATGTCTGCCTGACGGGAGTGGCATTGGGTCTTTTGACGCAAAACAATCCTTTATATATGTCTATACCGGTGGTTTTGTTGTCTTCTTTGGGCATTGTAAAGATTATGGATAAGGTTAAAGTGTATGGTGATGCGGCTATCGGTATTGTCAGCGCGGTTGGGTTGGCGGTGGGAGTGATGATTACTGCGCAGGCCGGTGGATTTAATGCTGATTTATTTGGTTTTTTATTCGGCAGTATTTTAACGGTTGGTAAGACGGAAGTTTTTTTATGTGCGGTGCTGCTGGTATTGTTGTTATTATTCTTATTGTTTTTTTATCGGGATTTGATTGCCGCCTGTTTTGATGAATCTTTCGCTCACACACGAGGCATTTGCGTTAAACATTTAAATATGGTGCTGATTTTATTCACCTCCGTAGCGGTGGTGTTGGCCTTTAAAGTGGTAGGGATATTTTTGATTTCTGCATTGATTATTTTGCCGCCTGTTTCTGCATTAATGTTGGCCAGAACCTTTAAGCAAGTGTTGATATGCTCGGTGGGGGTGGCTTTGTTAAGCGTGTGGAGTGGAGTATATTTGTCTTTTGTTTTTAATATTCCGTCAGGTGCTACCATTATTTTGATAAATTTATTCTTTTTGGTGTTAAGTTTTATATATTCCAAATTAACAGCGATATTTGGAAAAGCGGGAGAACAAAATGCTGATTAAAAAAACAGATTTGCCTCTGGTGCTGGCCGAACTTAAAAAATTATATCCCAAAGTCATCATTCCGCTTAAGCATAAAAACGCATGGGAACTGCTGATGGCGGTGATATTATCAGCTCAATGCACGGATGAACGTGTTAATCAAATTACGCCACATTTATTCAAAGCCTATCCTACTGCGCAAGACTTAGCCGCGGCAGATATTAAGGAGGTAGAAAAAATTATTCACTCGGCCGGTTTTTATCATAGCAAGGCTTTGTCTTTGATAGAAAGTTCTAAGCGTATTTGTGAAGTGTACGGGGGGGAAGTGCCTCAAAGCATGGCAGAACTTCTGACCCTGCGCGGTGTGGCGCGCAAGACGGCAAATGTGCTCTTAGGCGATTATTTTAATAAACCAGAAGGCGTAGTGGTGGATACTCATGTAAAAAGACTTTCTTTTCGTTTGGGTTTTACGCGCCAAACCGATCCTGTTAAAATAGAGCAGGATTTAATCAAATTAATTCCCAAAGATAAATGGCAATGGATTGGAATTGCGCTTATTTTACATGGCAGAAGTATCTGTCCGGCTCGCAAACCTAATTGTGAGGCTTGTTCGTTGAAGTTGTACTGTCCCAAAAATGCAGTGAAGTAAAGATTTTTAGTAAAAAACCCCCGCTGTAAAGCGGGGGTTTTGATTTTTAAAACTAACTTATTTGCCTAGCAAAGCCAACAATATACCGGCCGCTACGGCACTGCCGATTACACCGGCCACGTTCGGACCCATGGCGTGCATCAACAGATAATTGTTTTTGTCATATTCCAAACCGACTTTGTTGGAAACGCGGGCCGCCATCGGTACGGCAGAAACACCGGCAGAACCGATAAGCGGGTTGATTTTTGTTTTGCTGAAGCAGTTCATCAGTTTGGCCAACAACACGCCGGAAGCGGTGGCTGCAGAGAAGGCGATGATACCGAGCAACAAAATACCCAAAGTTTCCGTGACTAAGAAATGGTCGTATTGGAGTTTGGAACCTACAGACAAACCGAGCAAAATCGTCACGATATTGCAGAACTCGTTTTGCAAGGTTTTGGAAAGTCTTTCCGCTACGCCGGATTCTTTGATTAAATTGCCAAATGTCAACGCACCGATTAACGGAGCGGCAGAAGGCAATAAGAAAGCGCACAAGAGCAAAATTGCCAACGGGAAAAGGATTTTTTCGCGTTTGGACACAGGGCGCTGTTGCGTCATGCGGATTTTGCGTTCTTCCGGAGTGGTCAAAAGTTTCATGATGGGCGGTTGAATGACCGGCACCAAAGCCATGTAAGAATAGGCCGCTACCGCGATAGATCCCAGCAAATGAGGTGCCAGACGTGAGGTAAGGTAAATAGACGTCGGGCCGTCAGCACCGCCGATGATACCAATAGAGGCTGCTTCTTTTAGACCAAAGGCAAAGAGTTGTTTGTCGCCAACATAAATATACCCTAAGGCTACAGCACCGATGAGGGTGGCAAAGATACCAAACTGAGCCGCACCGCCCAAGAGGGCCATTTTCGGGTTGGCAATCAAAGGACCAAAGTCCGTCATCGCGCCCACTGCCATAAAGATAAACAACGGGAACAAGCCGGAATTGATACCAAAGTTAAACACAATGCCCAAGAACCCGTTCGGGCCGGCGATTTCTTCGCCGGCGAGCATGGGGATGTTGGCCAACAGGCCACCGAAAGCGATGGGAATTAACAAAAGCGGTTCAAACTGCTTTTTAATACCCAACCATAAGAGGAAACAACACACGGCAATCATGACGACTTGTTGCCAGCAAATCATGTAAAGACCGGTGGTTTGCCAGATTTGAGAAAATGCTTGCATTAAATCCATAGCAGGCCTCTCTTATTTGATTTCCGCCAAGGCATGACCGGTTTGCACCTGATCACCTTGTTTGACGAGGAAATGTACCGTTCCGGCAGCAGGAGCGCTGACAGGGGTTTCCATTTTCATGGCTTCAAGCACCAAGACTTCTTGGCCTTCGGATACGGTTTCACCGTCTTTAACGCTAAAGCGCAACACAGCACCCGGCATGGGAGCAGATAACGTGGCGCCGGCACCGGCAGCAGCCGGTTTGGCGGCTTGAGCATCAGCAGCGCCTACACCGATGGTGTAGCGTTTGCCGTTGACTACGGCCACATTGTCTCCTTCAAAAGATACATTGTAATCTTTGCCTTCTACGGTCACTTTGCAAGCATCGCAGTTAGCGGCAGCAGCGGCTTTGGCCTCTACTTTGCGTACGCCGTTTACTTTGGCTTCGCCTTTGAGGTACATTAAGCCTTTGTCACCGCAGGTAGCCACGATGAAAGCATTTTCTTCGTTGACGGGTAAGCCGGCTTCTTTGAGTTTTTCTTCCGCCACTTTGAGGCCTTTTTTCGGGTTGGCATCATTGAGTTCGAGCGGAGTTTTGGTGGTGGGTTCTAAGCCTAATTGCTCAGCAGCAATTTTGACCACGTTGGCATCCGGTTCCACCGGAGTTTTGCCAAAATAGCCCAAGACCATTTTGCCATAACCGTCGGTAATTTTCTTCCAGGGACCAAACATGACGTTGGCATAGGCTTGTTGGAAGTAGAACTGAGAAACGGGGGTGACGGAAGTGCCGAAACCACCCAATTTTACACATTCGCCCATCGCTTCTACTACTTGGGGGAATTTGTCAAAAGTACCGTTGTCGCGCATCATTTGCGTATTGGCAGTCAAAGCACCGCCCGGCAAGGGGGAGAACGGAATAATCGGGTTGACTTTGGTGGCCTCAGGCGGCAAGAAATAGTCTTTCATGCAGTCGCAGAACACATTTTCTGCTTCTTGAATTTTCTTAGGATCAATGTCTAAGGTATATTCGCTTCCGCGCAAAGCATGCCACATGGTCAAGATGTCCGGTTGGCAGGTGCCGCCGGAAACGGGCTGCATAGAGAGGTCCAAAGAATCGGCACCGTTTTCAATAGCAGCTAAACAGCAGGCAATAGCGTTGCCGGCGGTTTCGTGCGTATGGAAAACGATTTTGGTACCTTCGGGTAAAAGTTTGCGGGCCATGGCAATTGTGCGACCAACGGTCACCGGAGTAGAGGTGCCGGAAGCGTCTTTAAAGCACACAGAATCAAACGGTACACCGGCATCTAAAATGGAGCGCAATACTTTTTCGTAAAAAATTTCGTTATGGATTTGACCGGTGGTATCCCAGCCGGGAGCCAAAGACATCATGCTTACGCAGACTTCGTGTTTAAGGCCGGCTTCATGAATGCATTTACCGGAGTAGATGAGGTTGTTGACGTCGTTTAAAGCATCGAAGTTGCGAATAGTGGTGGTGCCATGTTTTTTGAAAAGTTGAGCATGGGCTTTGATTACATCGGAGGATTGGCTTTCTAAGCCTACTACGTTTACGCCGCGTGCCAAAGTTTGCAAGTTGGCATCGGGACCGGCGGTTTTGCGGAACGTGTCCATCATGTCAAAGGCGTTTTCATTGCAGTAGAAGTATAAAGCCTGAAAGCGCGCACTGCCGCCAAATTCTATGTGGTTGATGCCGGCATGTCTGGCAGCTTCCACGGCGGGCATAAAATCTTTGGTGAGTACGCGCGCACCATAGACAGATTGAAAGCCGTCACGGAACGCGGTGAGCATAAAATTAACTTTTTTCATATGTTTTCCTCGTTTAATTATTTACCTTGAAATCTCTTCGCCGCCGCAATGGCAATGGCCACTAAGGCGTTATCCGCACTGGCGGCCGCCTTTTGTTGGGGCACTTGCTGCGGGAAATATTTTTCCATCACTTTTACCAGCAGACTCATGCCGTTCATAATCCATATCATTACAAACAGGAATACGAACACGGTGAGCGTCCCGATAATAGTGATGTATACGCTTGACATCATTAGATTTTCTGCGTTCATACCATCATATCTCCTATTGATATTTCTATAAATCCTTCGGGGGTTTGTAAAACCAATTTGCCCTCGGGGGAAATCGTTTGTACCGCACCTATTACATTTTGCGCGGTATTTTTGATTTGTACCTTTTTTCCCACATAAGGAAAAAAGTTTAAATACTCATTGCGTATAAATCTAAATCCGCACTGTAATAGTTCTTCGTATTTATCGAAGAAACGGTTTAATATATCTTGTAAAAGAGCATCTTCGTTTGTGTGTATGTTTTGTAATGCCAGTGAGGTGGCAGGTTGACCGACATTTGCCAAGTCCTGCTGAGCGATATTTAGCCCTACTCCAAGCACCAATCCTTCAAAGCCTTTTGGACTAAAAAGAGCCTCGCTTAAAATGCCGCAAATTTTCTGGCTATGGACTAATACGTCGTTGGGCCATTTCAAATGGCTTTCAGCCCCCAACTCACGCAAAGATTCGCACACGCATAGGGCCATCAGCTGTGTGAGATTGGGCAAAAAGTCGGTTTTTTGAGGCTTGAGTAAGAGTGAAAAATACAGCCCGCCTTCTTGGGAAATCCACTTACGGTCTAAACGTCCGCGTCCGGCAGTTTGTTGCCGCGCGATAATGACGGTTTGGTCGGCTAACAAAGAACAATTACGTTTTGCGTAAGCATTGGTAGAGTCTAGCACGTCAAAACGAAGAATTTGCATATATCATATTTTACCAAATTACAAGAGCAAGCGCAGGCTTTTAAAGGATAGAAAAGTATAATTTTTAAAGTTTGTCAGATTGGCAGAGGTTATTTTTTATGTGCAGTAAACAAAATAGCCGCTATCATGCTGGCTGGGTCTGCTATGTTTTTGCCGGCAATGTCAAAGGCTGTGCCATGTGTGGGGGACGTGCGCAAAAACTCTAAACCGGCCGTAATATGAACAATCGGCTCTTTGGCGGCTAGTTTTAATCCCAAAAGGGCCTGATCATGATACATACACAAAATACCGTCAAAATTTCCTTTTACGTGTTTGTCCCATAAACTGTCAGTGGGATAAATCCCCTGTATGTGAATGCCGGATTTTTGCAGCGTTTTGATGGCCGGTAAAATGATTTTATTTTCTTCATTTCCAAAGCGGCCATTATCTCCGCCATGCGGATTTAAAGTACTTACGGCAATGTGCGGATTTGAAGAATTTAAGCGTTTCAGTGCTTTGGCAAAATCTTTTCCGGCTTGTATGATGCGGGCTTTGCTCAGAGTATTGGGTAAATCTGCAATGGCAAAATGTTCCGTGACTAAGGCACAACGTATTTGACCGCTGACAAACATCATCAAAGCGGTTTTTCCGTAATATTCGCGCAGAAACTCGGTATGTCCTGTAAAGTGCACCCCTGCTTTAGCCCAGCTTTGTTTGGAAACGGGGGAGGTGACAACCGATGTTTTGTGTTTGTGGGCCAATTTACAGGCAAGTTTTAAGGCTTTGAAAGAAATGTCTCCTCCCCATCGGCTGGGTTGGACAGTGGCAGGTTTTTCATATACAGATTCTATGGGAATAAGCCCTGCTAAATCGGGTGTGAAACCTGCTTTATACAAAGTGGTCGGCTCGCCAATTACAATGGGGGTGCAGGCTTTTTGGACGCGCTTATCCCGCAGGGCTTTGACAGTCACTTCCGGTCCAATGCCCAACGGTTCTCCTGCAGTAATAAAAAGAATGGGTTTTTGTTCTTTCATGCTACATAAAGGCGGTCGCGCAGGCAGCCGCCTTTTTATCTGGAAAATTATTTCTTTTCTTCTTTTACTTCGCTTTTACTTTCTTCTTTTTTGCCTTCTTTAGCAGTATCTTTTTTGTCAGATTTTTCAGTGTCTGCTTTGGCCGATTTTTCTCCTTCTTTTTTGGCTTCGGCGGCGGCACGTTTGGCTGCTTCGGCTTCGATTACTTTGTCTACCTCAAAGGTTTTGCTCACTTTGATATCGGCTTTATCGGCCAGTCCGTTGACATATTCCATCATCGCGGTTTGGATTTTGTTTTGAGCCACATATTGGGCTAAATCTCCTGCGATATCTTCAAAAGAAACTTCTTTTTCGGCACGTTTTTCTTTTACTTTGATAATATGCCAACCTACTTCTGTTTTAATCGGGGTACTGACTTTGCCTACCGCTAAGGTAAAGGCGGCATTGTCCACTTCTTTCGGGGCGATGCCTTTGATTAAAATCATATCTCCTCCGCTGGCTAAAGCGGCTTTGTCTTCGGTGTATTTCTTTACAGCGGCAGAGAAATCCATTCCTCCGTCCAATTCTTTTTTGATTTGTTTGGCTAATTCTTCTTTTTTCTTGGCCTCTTCGGCTGTCATGTCTTTGGTAATGGATAAATAGATGTGTCCCACGCGCACTTGCTCAGCAGTTAATTGTTTGAGTTTGGCGGCAATAAGTTGCGCTTCACGCAATTTGGCAGGATCTTCTTTTTCCAATTTTTTCAAGGCTTTGGTGTTGTTTTTAAGAGCCGCTTCTACATTGGAGTACAAAGCCTTTACGTCTGCTTCTTCCACCGGTTTGACGGTAGATTGCACCTGAAGTTCTAAAAGTTTTTTAACAGAAATATCTTTTTTAATTTTATTTTTATAGGCCTTTAAACTCATGTGTTGTTTTTTGAGTGCTTCATTAAAGCGTTTGTCTGCACCTTTCGGGTCTTGTTTGCCATTTTCGTCAATGACAAAGCGTGCTTTAATTTCTGCCAAACCGGCATCTATTTCAGAGTCTTTGACTTGAATTTTGGCCTCTTCGGCTGCTTGATACAAAAGTTCTTTAGAGATTAACTCTCTTAATACTTCTTTTCCCAACATATCTTTAGCATAAGGTTGCTCTAAGATTTGCGGTGCGGCTGCTTGATATTGTTCGATGACTCCTTCGTAATAAGTGTCATATTCAGAAGATAATACCGGACGTCCGTTGACGGTGGCCACAGACGCGTCCATCACTTTGGCTTGTAAGCCCGCTGTTAAGCATACCCCCAACACGGGCAAGAGAAATTTACTCATCTTGTTCATAAATAACCACCTTGTATTTATTTTGTAAAGCATTCAAAGCCGCATCTATTTTTTGATTTTCCAAAATAGTACGGATACGCGGAGCCGCATCTTTTAGTTTCAGACGCCGTTCTCCCGTTTTCATTATTATATGAAATCCTTGTGTTGTTTTTACAAAGCCCTGCACTGAGCCGGTGGAAGAATTGGCGGCAATTACTTCTAACTCTGGTATAAATTCGCCCGGCATAAAAGAAATTTCTTTCCCGTTGCTTTCTTCGGGGGCTTTGGAATATTGACGATCTAACTCTTTCCAGCGACTTTTGGAACGTTTTAATTCTCGCCAAACGGCATCGGCTGTTTCAGCATCGGGAATGATGATTTGCTTGATTGTCATTTCATAAGGGTATTTGTCATAATACTGGGCGATTTCTTCTTCCGAAACGGAGATGATGCCCTTTTCGCGCATATGTTCTTCCCACATTCGGTTAAGCAAATCGGAAGAAAAACTAAAATAAATTTCTTTTAATTGTTCGCGTTTGTCTTCCAATGCGGTGAGGTAAAAATCTTCTTTATCCAGGTTTTCTTCTTTGGCATCTAAGGCAATTAATTGTTCTCTGGCAAGCACGTGGATAAAGTTCTTTCTTCCGACGGGAGTTTTGGCATATTCTTGATCTTCTGTCGGCAATACGGCCAAGCGTTCTTCCAATTGACGTTGAGAAATCTGTACGGGGCCGACCTCCGCTACAATGATATCTTTAGGGGGGGCTGTTTCCAAATCGGCTTCAATGTCTAGGGCTTGAGATTTTTTACAAGCCGTTAATAAAGAAAGTGCAAAAAATACAAATAAAAATTTCTTCATATCTATACTATAGCATTTTGCGGTTTTATTACATGCTCAAAAAATGTAATTATTTGCTCAGCCTCTTGTACGGAGTCTTGTTGTTTGTCTAAGGTAATGCGAAGGCCATCTCCGTTTTTTGATTTGATGAACTGTACGCGAGGTCCATAGTTTTGGAGTACTAGGGCCGGCAAATCGGGAGGCATTTGAAAGTCTGAGGTGAACAAAAACTCCAATCCTTGAGGGGTATATTCCAAGTGGTAAATGCGCAATAGTCCTGCGCGGCGGGATAATTGTAAAATCCTGTTTAAATTGAGCAGTTCCTGCGGTACGGGCCCGGCAAAATCCGACAGTTTGTGCAGAATCTGTGCAGATCTTTGTTCATCGGCAGCCATCAATTCTTTGTAATATTTCAAACGTTCGCTATCATCGGGCAAATAATCCGGAGAGATATAAGCGGGTATAGGCAAATTGATCGTAGCACGAATCGTGCGTTCTGTTTTTTCTCCTTTAAGTTTTTTTACTTCCGCCGCTACTAAATCGCAGTACATATTCAGCCCCACTTCATTTACGTATCCGTGTTGTTTTACGCCTAACAGTTCCCCTGCTCCGCGTATTTCCATATCGCGCAAGGCTAACTTAAAGCCGCTGCCCAAATCACTAAATTCCATCAGAGCCGATAAACGTTTTTTGGCTTCTTCCGTCGGGTCTTTTTCTTTAGTTGCTTTATAGGGCATGGCTAACAGCTGGGCATAGTTTTCTTGTTCTTGAGGCTCTTTTTGCTTAAACAACCAATCCGGATGGAAAAGATAACAATAGGCTTTTTGATCTCCACGTCCGATTCTGCCACGCAGTTGATATAACTGCGCTAGTCCAAAATTTTGGGCATTTTCCACAATTAAAGTATTGGCATTGGTAATATCTAAGCCGGATTCAATAATGGTGGAAGCCAGCAAAATATCATATTTTCCGTTATGAAAATCCCACAAAGTTTGCTCTAATTCGCTTTCTTTCATTTGTCCATGTGCCATGCAAATTTTGGCCTGAGGCACTAATTGTTGTAAAAACAAGTAGCGTGATTGCATGCTTTGCACGCTGTTGTAAACGTAATATATCTGTCCGCCGCGTGCCAACTCTTGGCTAATGGCAGAAGCGGCCACCTCATTATTCCATGGACAAACCACCGTTTTGATCGGGGTGCGACCGCGAGGGGGAGTGTCAATAAGCGAAATATCTCTTAAAGATGAGAGTGATTGATTTAAAGTGCGCGGAATGGGGGTGGCGCTGAGCATTAAAGTATGCACCCCGGCACTTTTGGCTTTGATTTTTTCTTTTTGTTTCACACCAAAACGATGTTCCTCGTCAATAATCACAAGCCCCAAATCATGAAAAGAAATATCTTGAGAAAGCAAGCGATGGGTGCCGATGATGATATCACAAACACCGTCTTTAAGTTGCTGGATAATTTCTTTTTGTTCTTTTTTGGTTTGAAAGCGGCAAAGCATTTCTATATTAACGGGAAATCCTGCCATACGTTTGCGAAATGTTTTGCAATGTTGGTCTGCCAAAATAGTGGTAGGAGCAAGCATCATTACTTGTTTTCCGCTCATTACCGCATGCAGTGCTGCCCGCATGGCCACTTCGGTTTTACCAAAGCCAACATCTCCCACCAATACGCGGTCCATAGAGCAGGCGCGGCTCATATCTTTTAGCACGTCTTCTATGGCTTGGGTTTGACCGGGAGTTTGTACAAAAGGGAAAGAGTCGGCAAATTCTTTTTCAATACGTTGGTCTCCGGTTAAGGCTTGTGTGCCGGCGGCTTGACGTTGAGCCTCCAATTTTAAAATTTCTTTGGCTGTTTTTTGTGCTTCTTCTTTTACACGTTTTTTGACGTCTTTCCACGCAACGCCGCCTAATGCAGATAAAGCCGGTGCCTTGCCTCCTGCCCCGATATATTTTTGTACTCGGTTGAAATCATATATCGGCACGTACAACTTACTCCCGCGTCTATATTCGATAATAAGACAATCGGTAGGATTTTCCTCTTTATCCATGACTTCAAGGCCCAAATATTTACCTATACCGTGATGTTGGTGCACCACATAATCTCCGGCGCGCAATTCTTTAAAACGTACCTTTTGGGCATTCTCTAAGGTAATATTTTTCAAAGAGGAAATAGGGCGGTAGCGCCTATTTAGAATATCTGCAGAAGTGATAAAAGCAAATTTTTCCTGCGGACTATAAAAACCTTGTGCGAGCGGAGAAATAATAAGCGGTAAATTTTTTAAGTGTTTATAATCCTGCATAATTTCTGACAGGCGGTCCAATTCTCCTCTATTTAAACAAGAAACAGTGACACCGATGCCCTGTTTAAGCAAAGAGGCAACCTCTCTGTCTAAAAGAGAAAAATTGGCATTAAACTCAATGTTTGATTTAAACAGGCAGTTTTGACCTTGCGCCATAGGAAGCAAAGAAAAAATGACGGCCTGTGGATAAATGGAGAAATTAAAATCTCCATCGGGTTGGTCAAAAATATATTGAGCATTTTTTACATAATCTGCCAAAGTGGCGGGAGTATGTTCGAAGGACAAAGAAACAATGGAAATACGGTCTATATGTTTCTGTGTGTTTTGTGTGTCAATGTCAAAAGCACAAATGTTTTCTACTTTGTTCCCAGAAAAATATAAACGAAAAGGAAACTTTTCTCCTGCCAAAAATAAGTCCAACACGCTGCCACGTACGGCGTATTGGCCGGCGATTTCGGTGTAGTCCTCTCGGGTGTATCCGCGATATTGCAAAATATCCAGCAAGTCGTTTCTGCGCAGGGAATCCCCGCATTGAATGGTAAAGGTGTTGGCTTTAAAATCTTTTGGCGTGGGCAAGGGTGTTTGCCAATCTTTATACTGTGCCATTAAAGCAAAAGGCTTTTGGGCGGTGATTAAGCGATGCAGAACAGCCATTTGCCCCGTTTTTTGTTCCGGAAAAGAAAGCAATTCTGTATCGGAGGGGGCAAAGTGTTGTAAAGATGACTCAAAGGTATCTGTTTGATGATGACTTAAATAGACAACACTTTTCCCTAAACGTACAAACTGTTTGCAGACAAAATAACCGGCTGCGGCTGCATTGGGTAAGCCGTAGTAAAAAGTGGGAGATGAAGTGTGCTCTGTCATATGTATATTGTAGAAAAAAAGCCCGTCTTTCGGCGGGCTTTCTAAGGATTAGAAACTAGTGGGGGCGGTGCCTTTTTTGAAGGCTTCCAAAAATTTATTAGGATCGGTAGGCGTGGCCAACCTGCCCGTATTGGGGTTGATGTAAGAGAAGGAAATTCCTTCCGGTACAGTAAAATCGTCGGCCGGTTCATCTTTTAAGATTTCGGCCATGATTTCTGCCCACCAACGCGCGGTGGTGCTACCCGTCCAATTATATTTTTCTTGGGAGGTATCATCATCGTACCCCATCCAAGCGGCGGCAGAAGTGTAGGGTGTCATTCCCACAAACCACATATCGCGGTGGCTTTGGGTTGTGCCTGTTTTGCCGGCTACGGGGCGTTTGAGGACTTTAACGGAAGCACCGCTGCCGCGTTCTACTACCCCTTTCATCATGTTGATAAGAAGATAAGAATCTTGTGGAGAAAATACGGCTCTTTCTTCCCCGATGTGTTCTTCCAACAGGCGTCCGTTGTGGTCTTCTACCTTTTCAATGTAGTAATTATCCGTATGGATACCGCCGTTGGCAAAAGTGGTTAAAGCGGCCAAATGTTCGTCCATATTAATAACAGACACTCCCAACCCCAATGCCGGAACTGAAGGCAAAGGAGCAGTGAGGCCGGCATGGCGCGCTACTTCAATAACTTTGCGCGCTCCAATAGCATCGATTAGATTAACGGCTACAATATTTTTAGATTTTTCCAAAGCGCGGCGTAATGTAATCCAGCCGTCATTTTTACCGCCGTAGTTTTGTGGTACCCATACATTAAAGGCCTTGCTGGCAATAAAAGATTGGGCGGCTAAATCCAAAGAGTATAAATCAGCATTTTCATCAAAGGTATGCCAATTCCGTCCGTCAAAATAAAACATGGTAGGTAAATCTTTTACAAGCGTGGCGGGAGTGTATCCTTGTTGTAAAGCAGCCATCCATACGTATGGTTTGAAAGAGGAGCCCGGTTGACGGCGTGCTTGAGTGACGCGGTTAAATTTGCTTTCGCTAAAACTGCGTCCACCCACCATGACGCGCACTGCACCTGTTTTTACGTCACGAACCATAAAAGCCCCTTGTAAACGCGGATATTCCAAACGCTCTTGCAGTTCTTCCGGATTTACATTCTCTTGATTGATGAGTCTGGGATCAGCCTCCGGATCGTTGGGGTCTATTTCTATCCCTAATCCTTTTGCGATGACGGCATCAAACTCTAATAACTTTTTATTCAAAATTTCTTCGGCGAAGGCTTGTTGGTCGATATCAATAGTGGTATAAATATTCAGCCCGCCTTTCCACAATGTTTCCGTACCGTACTTGGGTTCTAAAATGCGACGAATATGCTCAATGAAATATAAACCGGGTTTGTCCCCTTGTGCAGCAGGGGCTTTTTCCGGCAGGATTTCTGCTTTGGCTTTTTCCAAATCTTCGGCAGTGATATAGCCTTGTTCATGCATGACTTGCAAGACAAGGTTTCTACGTGCTTCGGCACGTTCGGGGTTGGCAAAGGGATTGTAATTGCCGGGTGAAGGAATAAGACCTACCAGCATGGCAGCTTCGCCGGTGGTCAGTTGGTCTAAATCTTTATCAAAATAACGTTTGGCGGCGGCCTTAACACCGTAAGCGCCGCTACCTAAATAAATTTCGTTTAAGTATAACTGCAGAATTTCCGGTTTGCTGAAGCGATGTTCAATTTGTACGGCCAGCACAATTTCACGAATTTTACGAATAATTTTTTTCTGCTGAGTCAAAAAGACACCGCGCGAAAGTTGCTGAGTCAGAGTAGAGCCACCCTGCTTGGCGCGACCGGTCATAATATCATGAAAAAGTGCGCGCAAAATACCGCGTACGGAAAAGCCGGCATGTTTAAAAAAGTCCCTGTCTTCCATCGCTACAACGCCGTTTTGTAAATCTACGGGGATTTCTTCTAAGGGGACCATGCTGCGTTTTTCAATAGAAAATTCGTGAATAAGTTTGCCATTTCTGTCAAAAACCTTGCTGGTTAAAGAGGGGGTATATTCTTCCATTTCATATACGGGCGGAATTCCGGAAAAAATATAACGCATAAACACTGCGCCGCCTATAATGGCCACAAAAAGGCCTAACAGTACGCAAAAAAGGAAAAATTTAGAAGTTAAAAATTTCACGATAATCTTCATTCCATCATTATAGCAAACTTGTTTCTATGGGTGCTTTCAGACACATTTAACAGAAAAAATAAAAATAACCCTTTTTATATGTTTGTTATTTTTTATTACTTTGATATTTTTAGAGGATGAAGTTCATTTTGTTATTTCAAGAAAGATTTGAATGTAAGAAGAAGAAAGCGCTTCTTTTAACGAAAAATAACAAAAAAATGATTTTGTGGAAAAGGAATAAAAAATAGTAAAATCTAATTATCACGTTTCTGCAGGAGAGGGTGATATGTCCGAATTGAAGAAAAAATCAAAAAGCTGTATGTATGTTTGTCCGGCCGAGTGTGCGGAAACGGCAGCTTTTGTAAATTCTTCCGATATAGCAAATTCCGTTGGAAAGCAGGGAATGGCGGGATATGCTTTGGCCTATATTGCCGATTTGCAAACAAAACATGTTTTTATGTTTGGTACTCCTGCCGGTACTCACGCTCACGTACAGGTGGACCCCTCCCAACCGGTGCACCAGCAAGCTCATGAAAGAGCCGCAAGAGGAGAAGTGGTGGAATATGAGTGGAGCATTTGCGAAGTTGCAAAAACCTGCTTTTTTCAATCTGTGCTTTTTCCGTTAAAAGACGTTTCCGGACAAGTAGGAAGCGTGTTGGGGCTTGTAAAAGATATCACTTTTTTGTCCACATCTTCTGCGCTTCCCCGTTCATTTAAAGAAGGAGGGGGGAAGACTTTTTCTCAAATTCTCTTGGCTGCCCGAGAAGAAGAAAAACGTAAGATTTCTTCTGCGTTGCATGATGAAATCGGTTCTGCGGCCGTTATTTTAACGTCTTTGTTGAGCATGGTCAAACAGAGCGTGCAGAACCAAGATCAAGCGCAGGCGATAAAAGATATTAATGCTTTGGATAAGCAGATTAAAGATTGCATAGAGCGTGTTAAAAATATTGTGGTTAGTTTGCGCCCTCCTAATTTAGAGGCCATCGGCTTGGAAGATGCCTTGCAAGATTTGTTAAGTAATGTGACTCAATATAAAGAGATTAAACATTCTTTTAAATGGGAAACGGCAGATCAAAGTTCTATTTCTGATGAAGTAAAAATTGTGTTGTATCGCGTAGCGCAGGAAAGTTTGAATAATATTGTCAAACATTCCGGCGCCACGAAAATAGATGTAAGTGTGAAGTGTTCATTAAGAGACATAACCCTCAAAATAAGCGACAATGGCAAGGGATTTAAACCTTCTAAGCAACGTTCTATTAAACATATAGGGTTGCTATCCATGAGAGACAGCGTGGCTTATTTGGGTGGTAAATTTACGATAAAAAGCGAACCGGGCAAGGGGACGGTTGTGACGGCCAAATGCCCGAAAATCGTTTATGGGGTGAAAGATTATGAGTATAAAAGTGGTATTAGCAGATGATCATGCCATTGTGCGTGACGGGGTACGTGCCGTTTTGGAGAGAAAAGGCAAAGATATGCAAGTTGTGGCGGAAATCGCCAACGGAAAAGATTTGGTGGAGTGGGCTGCTAACAATCAGGCCGATGTCTACGTGGTAGATATTTCTATGCCTATTTTAAACGGTATTGAATCGGTGCAGCGCTTAGTTAAAAATAATCCGGATACCAAAGTGGTGATGCTTAGTATGTATGATGACAGAGTATCCGTAGAAAAAGCATTAAAAGCCGGAGCAAAAGGATTTATCGTTAAAGTGTCTACAGCTGATGAAATTGTAGATGCCATACGGGAAGTGGCCGGCGGACGTTTCTATTTGTGCAGTAAAGTGTCCAAATACATCGTGCAAGGATTTTTGGGCAAAACATCTTCTCGCAAACGAGATGTGACGGGCTTAACTCCCAAAGAAAAAGAAGTGTTGCAATTGATTGCCGAAGGATATAGCAGCAAGCAAATTGCCAAGACTTTTAATTTGTCTTTAAATACCATTCACGTGCACCGCAACAATATTATGAAAAAACTTGGCATTCATAAACAGGCCGAGTTGGTGCGCTATGCCATTAAAGAAGGCATTGCTCAATTATAAAAAGGAGTTTTATGCGTATTATTGCTGGTACGGCTAGAGGGCGGAGAATTTTTTCCGTTTCTAAGAATTTGCCGGTAAAACCTATTTCAGACAGAATTAAACAATCTGTATTTGATATTTTGCGCCCCCGTATTACGGGGGCCATGTGGTTGGATTTATTCGCTGGTACGGGCAACGTATCTATGGAGGCTTTGTCTCGCGGAGCTGCAAGAGTGGTCAGCGTAGATAGAGAGCCGGCCTGTATCAAAAACATTCACCGCAATTTGAAACATTTAGGTTTTGAGGATAGGGCGCGGGTAATTCGGGGTGATATTTTAAAACCGCTTGATTATCTGCTTTCTTATAGTGACAATGAAGGCTACGATATTATTTTTATGGGGCCTCCGTACCGCGACCAAAACAACAAAATGTTGGCCTTTTCAGAGCCTGCTTTAAAAAATGTTGCGGCGGCCAAACTTTTAGCTCCCAACGGAGTTATTGCGTTGCAAACGCACAAAACGGAAGAGTTTGCCGTACCGGAAGAATTGGAACTTTATCGTGTAGAAAAATACGGCGACACCTTAGTGCATTTTCTGCGTTATAAGGCGGGTTGATTATGTATAGTGATGTGCATGAACTGAACTATTCTAAGGTCAAAACTTATTTGGAATGTCCGCTTTTATACAAATATAAATATATGGACGGACGAAAGGAAGGTTTGGTGCCGGCATCTTCTTTGGGGGTGTCTATTCATCGTGCTTTGGAGGAATATCACCGCAATAGCAATGATCCGTCCGAAATTTTGTCTTACTATGATGATTGCTGGTTAGGCGCAGGCTACAAGAGTGCCGGCGAGCAAATGGAGTATTATCTCAAGGGTCAAAAAATGCTGGAACGTTATGCCGAGCATGAATATCAAAGAGAAACCACGGTAGACAGTACAGAACGAGAGTTTATTTTTCAAGAAGGGAAATGGACTTTGCGAGGCAAGATAGACCGCACAGACAAGCATCCGGACGGTTCTTGGGAAGTGATTGATTATAAAACAGGTGATGATATTGATTTTAATGCCAAAATTACCGACTCGTTGCAACTTGGCATTTATGCCATAGGTGCGCAGCGGGCCTGGAACTTGAAAAAGGGAAAAGCCACTTTTTACTTTACCGCTTTTGACAAAAAAATCAGTGCTCCTTTTGAAGATTTTGACGAAAAGGCTATTTTGGCTAAATTTATTGAAGTGGGCGAAAAAATAGAGGCAGGATTATTTGAGCCGGATTTATCTTATTGTCAAAATTGTGCATTTCGCAACCGTTGCGAGAAATCTTCTTGTCCTGATCCGGAACCGGAAGGACCCGATTTCAGCGGCAATAATCCCGCTTAAACTACAAAGCACCCATTCGGGTGCTTTTTTTAGGATTTAATAGGTTTTTGTATTAGGAATAAACTTAGAAAAATGAAACACAAGCCTAGAATTTCATTTCCATTTGCAATCCGTTGTAAGAAAATAAAGTCACCCAACATGGCAATAACCGGAGAAAAATAGGTGACGGACGCCATACGGGTGGCCCCCCACCGTTTGATTAAGGCAATCATAAGTAAAAAGGCAATGGCGGAAGAAAAGACACCGGCAAAAAGAATAGAAATGATTACTTTTGCTGAAAAATCGGATATTTGTGGCGGTGTTTCTAAGCCCAAAGCAAGCAGTAAAAGCACAATGGCAGAAAACAAATATTGATGGAAAGTGTTTGCTTCTAAAGAGGTGCTGTGATTATCTACCATGATTTTTTTGGTAATTACATTGCCTAGTCCATAAGATAAAGACATTAAAAAGAAACCTAGACAACCGTACAACAAAGCAGCATCTGTTTTTAAGACCAAAGACGGCCACGTAATACACAACATACCCATCAAACCAAACAGTACTCCGAATGCTCTGCGCCAAGTAAAGCGGTCCACTCCTTTTAAAATAATGGCTCCGGCAATAAAGGACCAGATGGGCGTTGTTCCATTAAAAATACCGCCGATAGTCGGAGCTACAAAACGTTGGCTCCAAGAAGCCGCCGCAAAAGGGAACAGAATCAGCATAAAGCCAATCACCCATGGTCTCCAGAGTTGTTTGAGGCTGATGCGTAAGTCTTTACGTTGAAAGCCGTATAAGACGGCAAAAAATAGAAAACCGGCTAACACACGCAAAAAAGTACACCAATAGGGGGGAATGACATCTACAATGTTTTTGGTAGCCAAAAAAGCCGTTCCCCAACACAAAGCCAAACAAAATGCCAACAGATAACTCATATTAAACTCCTTTATCGAAAATACCAAAATAAAATAAATAATCCCAACAATAAGCGATAGATAACAAAAACGTTGAAATTATGTTTTTGAATATATTTCATCAATCCGCTGATTACCAACAATGCCCCCAAAAAAGCACTGACAAATCCCCAAATCAGCGGGGCAGAAATATCTGCTATAGACAGGTGGGTCATTTCTAGCAGAGCCGCTCCGCCGATGACGGGTGCGGAAAGTAAAAAAGAAATGCGTGCGCTTTGACTGCGTGAAAACCCCAAAAGCAAAGCCGCTGTAATGGTGATACCGCTGCGTGATACTCCCGGCATCAAAGCCAAAGCCTGCGCACAACCGATAATAAATAAATTTTTGCCAGAAAGCAAAGCGGTGTTTTGAGCAGAAACTTTCCGGTCTGCCCACCATAAAAGAACGGCAAAAAACATCAAACAACCGGCAATAGAAATCGGCGAGCGGAAAACTGTTTCTACTTGTTTTTCAAAGAGCAGTCCTGCTATTGCAGCAGGAAGTGTGGCCAAAGCCAACAACCATAGTGTTTTGCCTTGCTCACTAAAAGGTTTGCTCAGACCGTTTTTGATTAATATTATCCAATCTTTGGCAAAGTACAACAATACCGCCAACAATGTAGCCAAGTGCAATAATACATCAAAAGAAACCCCTTGATAGTCTTGCCCTCGAAAAAAGGGCAAAAGGACCAAATGGGCCGAGCTGGAAATGGGGAGAAATTCCCCCAATGCTTGTAAAAGGCCTAATAAAACAGCATCAAAAATAGTCATTTATGCTCCTGCAACAAATTGAGGATTTGAAAAATCTGTCACATCAAAAATCATGTACTGGCCCGGTTCAAAAGCGATATATTCATGGCATAAAAAACCAGCCAATATGCTGATATTAGGGTTATGCCCGACCATAAGCAAACAGTCTTTTTCTTGCAAATGGCGTTGAGCCAAATCCCAAAGTCCTTTTGCGCTTAAACGTCCGTCTAAATAGTTTTCTGTTTGAAAAGCAATCTGCAATACTTGTGCGATGATTTGCGCCGTTTGCTGCGCTCTTAATAAAGGACTGGCTAAAAACAAATCCGGTTTGATATTTTGAGTCATCAAACAATGGGCCGTAGATAATACTTTTTCCCTTCCTGACGGCAGAAGCGGGCGGGAAAAATCCGTTTCGGCATAGGGAGCGGCTTTACCATGACGTACTAAAATGAGTTTTTTCATATTTTTTAATTTTTTGCGCTCCACAAGTGGGAAAAATGCAATAATGTATAAAACTTCTTATTAATATAGCATTTTATGAAGCTATTTTATGCACCGCTCCGCGCCTTGGAGCAGAAATTTATTGAATATATCCTTAACTTGCAGATAGGACCGGAGCAAGGGGGATTGGTTTTGTGCCCTTCTCAACGAGTAGCGAGTTATTTGCAGGGATTATTGCTCAAACATAAGCCCGTAATCGGTAATTTGGCCTTTAAAACGATAGGTCAATTAATGAAAGAATTAGATCAAGAAAATATTCCGAATCGCAAACCGTTATTGCCGGCAGACCAATTACAAGATTATTTGTTAAAAAAACTGCTTTTGCGCCCCGATCTGAACCGTTATCCTCCCACTCCCGGTATTATTAGTGCCTTAAAATCTTCCTTGAGGGATTTGGCCGACGCCTTGGTGGAGCCGGAAGTTTTGTACGAACATTGGCTCTCTTTGCCGGAGTTTTCTTTGATGGAGGAACAAGCGCATTTAAAGTGGTTGCTGGATATATATCGTGCTTATTTGGGAGAAATGGACAAAATATCCAACTATCGCTCTTATGCTCAATACTTTTCCCAAGTGCTTCGTGCTGCTGAAAATTCGGCCTATTTAAAAGGATTTAAACAAATTATCGTGTACGGTTTTTATGAGTTTACGGGCCGACAGTTAGAGTTGTTTAACGTTTTACGCCGAAATTATGCTCTTTCTGTTTTCTGGGTTTATGCTCAGCATCCGGCTTTTGCTTATGGTAAAAAATTCTTTGAAAGTAATTTGTTGGGGCTGGCTCAAACGGTAGAAGAAGTGAATGAAAATTGGGCTGAGTTGGCGTGTAATTCTGCGGCAGAATATTTATTTTCCGGACGGGAAACAGAGAAAACGGTAGAAAACATGCAAATAGTTTCATCTCCTGATTTGGAAGGGGAGTTGTTTTTTGTTGCTAAAGAAATGTTGCGCCTGCATGAAGAAGAAGGCATCCGTTATGAAGATATGGCAGTGACGGCACGCAGTTTGGACCCGTATAAAAATTTATTGCCGGCTGTTTTTAAACAAAATCTTATTCCGTTGAATGCCTCTTTTTCTCAGCCGGTATCTGCTTATCCGTTAGGTGTGTTTTTGCATAATTTATTGAATTTGTCGCGCAGCGGTTTTGGCAGGGAAGAAGTGCTATCTGTTGTGCAATCCCCTTATTTTAAACAGAAGAATAATTGGCGTTATTTGGTGTTTGAGTGCCAAGCACAACGAGATTTCTCGCAATGGGCAGATTTGTTGCGTCCATCATTACCTCATTATGATGCTTCTTTTTTGAAATGGTTAGAGCAAACCAAAGCCAATTTGGAATTTTTAGAAACATCATTAGATTGGGAATTGCTGTGTAAGCACGTACAGACCTTCTTAGAAAAAAATATTGATTTTTCTTCTTTTTCCGCTCAAGAACATTTGATTTGGCGTCAGTGGGAGCAAGGATTAAAGAGTTTGCTTCGTTTTTCATGTGTATCCAAACAAGCAGATAAAAATGAATTTTTAGACGAATTAATGTCTATGTTTAAGCAACTTGGCATTCATGAGGTGATTCAAACTTCAGGCGGTGCGACGGTTGTTGATGTAATGAATTTGCGTGGGTTGAGTTTCAAAGTTTTATTTGTGTTGGGATTAAATGAAAAGAAATTTCCTCAAGTTTTGCGCGAAGACCCGATGCTGAAAGATTATTACCGCCGTATTTTGCGGGATCAGTTGGGGTATTGGATCAATCAAAAAATGGAACGTTTTGATGAGGAGAGATTACTCTTTTTCTGCACGATAGAAGCAGCCAAGCAAAAAATTTATTTCTCTTATTTGCGTTCGGACCAAGACGGAAAACCGATGATTGTTTCCGGTTATTTGGCAGAAATTGGCCGCCTTTTACAGATTCCTTTGGAAAGTGAAAAAATAAAATTTATTACTGCGCGCAAAACACAACGCCTAAAACAAGTTAACCCAACTTTTTTAACGCAAAAAGAGGTGACTTTACTGCTGGCTACTCAAAATGCTACGTCAGAAGAATATGAGCAAACGGGGTTATTAAGTAAGGAATTGGAAAATTGCTTATTTGCGGCAAGGCAGGTGGCTGGCATCGGAGCAGGAAACGCCTATGATGGATTGGTGAAAAGTGGTGCAGATATTTTTCAAGCGCAAAATACGGCAGGTTTTTCGCCGTCTGCGTTGAAAGATTTGGCTCTTTGTCCTATGAAATATTTTTTTAACAAGGGGCTTGGCTTGCGCGAACGGGAAGATGTTTTTAGCCGCAGCGAATTGGCGGCTAATTTGCGCGGGGATATTTATCACGAGTCCTTGATGGACTATTATACCCTTTTGAATCAGCAAGGCTTGACAGGACAATTGTTTGAAACGGCTTTAAAAGAAAGAGTCTGCCAAAGTTTACAAAATCATTACGATAAAAACAGTTATAAATGGTTTGGGATATATCCTGTTATTTGGGATTTAATTTTAACCGATATTCAAGAAAAATTGGCTTGCTTTGTAGTAAAAGATGCCGAATATTTGAAAGGCTTTGTTCCGCAAATTTTTGAAACGTCATTTGAAAAAATCTATGCCCCTTCACCTCAACTTCGCCTTAAATTAAAGGGAACGGTGGACAGAATAGATATTGATTGGAAAAACAAAAGATTTCGTGTTTTAGATTATAAATCCAGTCTTTCCGGCAAGAAAGGCCTAGCGGAGATTATGTTTAAACAGGTGATTTTGCAACCGTTTATTTATCTGATTTTGGCATCGGAACAACCTCAAACGAAAGGTTTGCAAAAAGACGGTGCCGCCCTGTTGGGTATTAACAAGGGGTATGCTCGTCAAGAATTATCACAAAGCGATTTTGAGAACATTTCTTCCAAAGCGGCGGATTTTTTCTCCCTGCTTATGAAATTAATTGTATCCAGTTGCTTTTTTATCAATCCTTCCGATCATTGTCAATACTGTGCTTATCAAGCCATTTGCCGAAAGGATAATTTTCGCAGTTTATTACGCTCACGCCATACCAAAGAGTTCCATTTATTGCAGGAGGCCAAGCAATGACCATTTTAACGGAAGACCGGTTTCGTGTTAGGACTCATTTGGGTGTAAATATGGTGGTGGAAGCCGGTGCCGGTACGGGGAAAACCACCCTCTTGATAGATCGTTTATGCTTTGCATTGTTGGCGCAAGGTATTGCCGCGCCGAGATTGGTGGCTCTTACATTTACGGAAAAAGCAGGAGCAGAAATCAAAACCCGTTTAATTAACAAATTACAGGCTGTTTTGCGTGCATTGCGAACTGAACAACCGGAGGAGACCCTGCAAGTTTTGTTGGAACATTTTGCCATTTCTAAAGAGGTTATTTGGCAACGGGCGGAAGCAGCTTTAAATCAATTGGACCGTAGTCCCATCGGTACGATACATTCTTTTTGCTCCGAAATACTGCGTTCTTATCCGCTGGAGGCAGGACTGCCGCCGAATGCGGATATTGATAGCGGCCCCAGAGCAAAAGGCATTTTTGAAGAAGAATGGTATCGTTTTTTGGACCAAGAATTAGGGCTACAGTCTACACGTGCTGCCAAGTGGAAAGAAATTTTGCCTCATATTACTTTAAACGATCTTTGCCAATGCGCGCGCCAAATGTGTAGTGGTAAAATCGAACAGTATGATTATTTTTCTCAGAAAGAAAAAATAATGTTAGTTTGTCAGGAAAGTGCCAAACAAGCCCAATATTTATCGCAAGCATTTTTGGAAGGCAAGAAAAAACCTCGTGCGTTAGAATTGGCTTTACAACAGGCTCAACGCAGATTTCTGCAGGCAGCACATTGGTTGCAAACGCAAGAGTTGCCGGAAGAAGAAAAAACAATATCCGTCGGAAGTGTACCTACTAATTGGGAACAGGAAAGTGTAGAAAAAGCACGCGCTTTATTGCGCTTTTCAGCGGCGGTAGATCCTTTTGTTCAACAGCGTATTTTAACTGCTTACCAATTATTGGCTCCTTTAGTTCAAAAAGTGCGTGGCCGATGCAAGGCCGAAGGAATTTTAAGTTTTGATGATTTAATTATCAAAACGCGGAGTTTGCTTAAAAATAATTTGCAAGTTCGACGGAAATTACAAGAATCCTTTGACGTATTTTTTATTGATGAATTTCAAGACACCGATCCTGCTCAGGGAGAATTGTTATTGTTTTTAGCAGAAGAAAAAGGAAATGGCGCAACAACCTGGCAAGAGGTAAAATTGGAAAAAGGAAAACTTTTTGTGGTGGGAGATCCCAAACAATCCATTTATCGTTTCCGCGGTGCCGATATTACGGCTTATGAATTATTTACAGACCTTATTTTAAAACAAGGTGGAGAAAAAGCCTATCTGCGTCAAAATTTCCGAAGTGAGCGGGAAATTGTGGCCTTAGCTAATGACGTGTGTTCTGTAGTAATGGTGGAAAAACCAGCTTTTCAACCTTTTTACGAGCCCATTTTTACCGCCAAACAAGATCTTTCTGCTGCGGCTGAATTGGTATTGATAAAAAAGAGCGAAGATTTGTCTGCCGAGGATTATCGTGAAAATCAAGCACGTTTTATTGCCTCCTGGATTGAAGAAAACGTGGGCAAAATGAGCCTGCGTGACGGACGGAAACTAAGTTATAAAGATATAGTCTTACTTTTTTCTTCCCGCACGCAGTTGACTCCTTATATCCATGCTCTGCGTCGATCCAATATTGCGTTTTCTATAGAAGAAGACCGAGATTTTTATCATCGGCAGGAAGTGAATGATTTGTTAAATTTGTTGCGTTGTATTAATGATCCGGAAGATAAAATAGCCTTAGCCGGAGTAATGCGCAGCCCGCTGGGAGCCTTAACGGATGAAGAATTGTATCAGGCTTATAAACGCCGAGAGCAGGATTATCGAATGCCCAGCGAAAATGAAAAAGTAGAGCAACTGTTTAGTCAACTTCGTTATTTTTCTGCTTGTGCCGGCAAAACCCCTTTACCTCAATTTTTAAGAGAATTGTTGGAAAAAACCTTTTTATCAGAAGTTTCCTGCATTGCTTACGACGGAGAGAGAAGCATTGCTACATTAGAAAAAATAGTGTCTTTGGCTGAGGGCCACTCTTTAGAAAAACCCGCTACTTTGGGGCAATTTTTAAGCAGAATTGATGAGTTGATGCAGCAAGAGTTAAGTTGGTTGACGGCTTTATCTGAAAAAGAAGCCACCGATGCTGTCAACATTATGACGGTGCATAAGTCAAAAGGGCTTGAATTTCCGGTAGTCATCTTGGCCGATATTTCTAAGCAAGAGGCGTCTTCCAACAAAAAATCCGACTATTTATATTCTTGGCAGTATGACTTGCATGGTTTGAGAGTCGGGAAGTATCCGGATATGAACTTGGCATGGTTGGAAGAAGAACAAATTTTGCATGCTCAATGCGAGCAAGTGCGTCTTTTGTATGTGGCTTTGACGCGTGCCCGAGAAAAAATAATAGTGGTAGGAAATGAAAAAAGCGAAACGAAAACAACGGCTTCCATGTTTATGAAAGCGGGTCGCTTTCCTCAAGAAGATCAAAAAGAAACAATTTTAGGATTAGAAGATGGTTTGCGTGTGCGTTATGAAACCCCACGCAATCCGGCTACATTTATTTACCAGCAAAAAACGGATATATTATCTCCTGAGAACAAACTTTTACTTCAGCATTGGCCGTCTGCCTATGAGAAACGTCAAACGCAATACCAACAGCACTTACAGCAGATATTGCCGCAAAATCCATCAGACTTGGCAGATGCGCGTTTGCAAGATCAAGATGCGATGGATTTGGGTACGGTCATTCATACCGCTTTGGCTCATATTTGGCAACAAAAAAAAGGAGTCGAAGATGCTATTTATTGTGCTTGTATGAGTCTGGATAGGGCAGATTTGATCTTTCCGGCACAAAATATTTTAAAGCCTTATGTTCAATCGGATCTTTTTGATACATTGAGATCTATGAAAACATGGGGAGTGGAAATGCCGTTTTTTCAACGTCTTGAGCAAGGCACTTTACGCGGGGTAATTGATTTATTGTTAGAGGATGATAAAGGATTATTGTGGGTAATAGATTATAAAACAGACCAAATCTCAGAAGAAAACCTTATACAAAGCGCCCAAAAGTATGCCGCGCAATTAAGTGCATATAAACAGGCAGTTGAGGCGTTGTATCCCTCTAAAATTGTGAAAAGTGCAGTAATTTTTGTGCGAAATATGAAAATGATAGAACTCTAAAATTGGTAAAATTTAATAAATATCTTAGGAGGATGTATGTTTAATAAATTAGGACAATTGAAAGATTTGTGGAATTTGAAAAACCAAATCCAAGAAATTAAAAAACGCTTGGATAATATGGTAATTAAAGTGGATAGTCCCAATCATATTTTTGAAGTGACTATTTCCGGTTCTCAAGAAGTTAAAGAAGTAAAAGTAAATGAAAATTTCAAAAGTTTTTCTCAAGAACAATTGGGCGAAGAATTAAAAACGGTTATTAATAAAGCCATACGCGAAAGCCAAGCCTTAGCGGCTCAAGCGATGGGCAACATGGCCGGCGATTTGCCTAACGCTTAATATATTTATGACTGCGCCGCTCTCTATAGCTTGTGAAAAAATATCCTCTTTAGTGTTGGGTACGTGGGCTTTGGGCGGCGGCAGTGATTGGGGGGAAATGCCTGTGGCAGAGGCCCAACAATTACTGTATGCAGGATTGGAAAAAGGTATTTATCAGATAGACACATCGCCTGTATATGGTTGGGGTGAGTGCGAGAAAAGGTTAGCAGAAATAATAAAGCCTTTCCGTCAGCAGGTGTTTTTAGCCAGCAAGTGTGGGATTTGTTTAAACAAATCTAACCGTCCGGATCATGATTTAAGCCCCGCTTCTATCATTAGCGAATGTGAAACTTCTTTAAAACGTCTTAAGACCGATTATTTGGATTTATATCAACTCCATTGGCCTGATGTTAAAACTCCGCTAGAAGATAGTTTGTCTGCTTTAATTCGTTTGAAAAAAGAGGGAAAAATTCGTTCCATCGGTATATGTAATTTCCCATTAGCGCTTTTGCAGAAGGCCTGTCAATGCGCGCCTATTGAGTATGTGCAATATCAACTGTCTTTGTTGGCTGCTTATCCAACGGAAATATTGGATTTTTGTTCTCAAAATAAAATTGCTTTTTGGGGATATGGCGTATTGGGCGGAGGTATTTTAAGCGGTAAATATCAAAAAGAGCCTAATTTCCGGCGCGCAGATGCCCGTAAATATTTTTATCCGTATTACACCTCAAACAGGTTTATAAAAGCGCAAGAAACGGCAAAACGGGTAAAAGAAATAGCTGCTAAAAAAGGCATTTGTGCCGCAGCGGTGGCCTTATCTTGGGGGCTAAAACAATCTGGAGTCAGAGCCATTATGTTCGGGGCGAGAAATAAGCAGCAAGTGCTGCAAAATATACAGGCTTTAAAAGTTGAATTAACCGATGAGGAAAAGGAGTTTTTACAACATGGGTAAGGTGGAAGAAATTGTTAATTACTTAAATGCTATTTTGCCTGAATTGGGGGTTAATAAACAACGGGAATTATCTCGTTTGATTTATGAAATCTGCAAGCGGGACGGAATTGCTGCAGAAGAAGCATTGCCTGTAGAAAAAAACCTGAGTTTTGAACGGGCCAAAAAAATATTGCTTAAAAAACGCTATCCCTGTAGTTTTTCCACCGCTGCCAAAAGTGCATTTTATTTGCCTAAGTTGGAGTTTGACCCTGCTCAAAAGGCTGATTTACAAGAAAAACCTTTTTCTCCCAAACATGTTTATATCGAAAATAGTGTAAAAGACTCCGCTTTAGCGCAGCGCGCTAAAAAAATGTTTCCGCAGGCGGAGTTTTATGTTTGGGACGGTAAACAAAAGGTAGGTTCTGCTTATTTTTCTCGTCGAACAGATACATTGCTTATTCATCAAGAAAAGTATGATTTTTTAAAACCATGTCCCTGTTCTCAAGGGAATGCCGGTTGTGGATATAATTTGATTAATCTCGGTTTTGGTTGTCGTTTTGAATGTGAGTATTGTTTTTTGCAACAGTATCAAAATTTACATGCGGTTTTATTACCGGCTAATGTACAAGATTTTTTGGATAAAATTGATCAAGCCCAATTTAGAAAAGGTCCTTTTGATCGTGTGCGTATCGGAAGCGGTGAGTTTACAGATTCTTTGGTTTTTGATGAACTGACCCAATACAGCCATGATTTGGTGCCTTTTTTTAAACAAAGACCGCATTTGCAGTTTGAATTTAAAACCAAAAGTACCTGTATTAACGGACTATTAAAAGAGGGGGGTGCTGAAAATGTGGTAATCAGCTGGTCTGTAAATGCACCCAAGTTTATAGAACAGGTGGAGCATTTTACCCCGTCTTTAACGCAACGTTTATCTGCAGCTAAGCAGGTGGCTCAAGCAGGGTATAGACTTGGTTTCCATTTTGATCCGGTCGTTCCGTTTGAAGGGTGGAAAGAGGCTTATTTAGCCGCCGCAGAACAAATAGCGGACAGTGTACCAAATGAAAAAGTGGCTTGGATTAGTGTTGGGTTATTGCGTTTTTCCAGAGAATTGAAAAAAGTGGTAGAGAATAGATTTCCCGAAAATTGGATTCTAGACGGAGAGTTTCTTTTAGAGTTTGATGGGAAAATGCGTTATCCGGAATCTTTGCGCCAAGAAGCGTATGAATTTTTTATTGCCCATCTGAAAAAATTATTTCCTCAAACAAAGGTATATGTTTGTATGGAGAAACCGCATATTTGTTCTTGCAGTTTATAAAAAACCCCGAGTTATGCTCGGGGTTTTTTTTAGAAAATATTTTATTTTATTAATTTGTTGATTTCGTCGCGGTATTGATCAGCCAAAGTGTCGGAATAACCGCCCCAAAATTTCACTAATTTGTGTTTGCCGTTGAAGAGCATAATATGCGGAAATCCTTGTACCCCTAAATCTTGGGCGGTTTGGCGTCCGTTATAAAGAATTTTGCTCTTTAAGTTGTATTGTTTGATAATTTCTTTGACTTTGGCTTCGTCAGAATCTACGAAAACACCTACCACTTCTACTTTATCTCCAAATTCTTTGTTGGCTATTTCCAAAGCGGCCAAAGATCTTTTACACCAGCCACAATAGCTGGCCATTACAGCGATCAAGATGGGCTTTCCTTGTTGTTCGGCAGAGGTCCATACAGTTTCTTGGCCGGCAACAGGCAAAGAAACATTAATTTGCGGCGGTTGCGGTACTTCTACGCAAGCACCAAGCAGCATAGCAGCAGACAACGTTAAAAATAAGGCTTTTATTTTCATATTCTCCCTCTAAAAGTAAGATACTTACATTGTACTTAAAATAAGAGCAATAAAAAAGTGTTTTATCAAAAAAATTGTCTAATAAAAACCCCTACTTTTTGAAGTAGGGGTTTACTTTAGTTATTTAACGACCTGTTAAAATATGCCAAATAGAAGTTTTAGAAATCTTAAATTTGGGAAGTATTTTTTGGCGGAGCTGTTCTAAAGAAAGGGTTGGATATTCTTTGCGCATTTGCTTAACGTAAGCGATTTTATCCGGACCAACCAAATAATGGCGGGCCAACGGATGCTTGTCAGATGAAGTTGCGTTTACGACTCTTGATTTCCAAACAGCCATCAAGGAACGAGAAACACCATATTTCTCATTCATTTTTTTCCAACCATGCTTTTGGTAATATTTCCAAATAGCTTCTTTTTCTTCAAGGGTTCTAATGTTGTATTTAGTCATACGCATAATATATAAATTTTTAAAATTTTTGTAAATGATTTGTGGTGTGCAAAACTTCTATCCAAAGTTTTTTCTGCTATGCGCGGTGGCAAAGGTAGTTTTTGAGAATAGGTGATTGGAGTACGATGTAAGAAAAAGTTTATATAAACAAAGATGGAGAGAGTTTGACAGAAACAAAAAAGCACCTTTTCAGATGTAATATTTTGCCGACATAGAAGTGAAAAGAGGCCTCTTTTGGATTCGTTTATAGAGCGTGCTAAAGAGATACGGATACTTTGACAGCTACCGGCAAGGTCATAAGGTGTAGCTGGCCTTTTACATAGTCACCCGATAAAACAGAGACGGTCAAAGGCAATAACAAAGTTTTTAGTTTCATTACAATTTCTACTTTTTTAGATTTTGCTCTGCTATTACGCAAATCCAAGGTACAATTTGAAGAATATATAAGGTCCAAAAAATTCTTATTATAATTGTGAAGAAAGTATATGGGGCAAGACACCACGAAAAGATGATAAAAGACAAAAGAGCCAATCCATGTATGGTAGCTGCTACATTCAGATAGGGTAGAATATCTTTTGTAGGAATCCCTTTTCCTGCATACACGGTGCTGATAATCGCGATATAAGAGGCTATGACAAACCAACTGCCCCATATCAAAGTAATTCTCCATAAAGAAAGCCCGTCCCACCCCCACGCGACGGCTTTATAGCCAAGGTATGCGATTAATGCAGCCGGAAAAATATTTAATAATAAAGCGAATCGTACAGTTTTCATTGCAAAAATCAGGATTTATTGTGAACAGTAGTTGCAAAAAACCACCTTTTCAGGTGGTTTTAATATTTTACCGGGGAAGGGACTTGAACCCTTAAGCCCGTGCGGGCAATAGTTTTTGAGACTATCCTGTATACCAATTCCAGCACCCCGGCATGAAATCTATATATTTATTTTAACAAATTTTTTTACAAAAGGGAAGTATTTTATAAAATTTTTTTGTTTTTTCTCAAATACCCCATTTAAAAGCGGGGTATTTGAGAAATATTATCACTAAAAACGCAACATAGAGGTATATTCTTTGAGACGTTTTTCAATTTCGCCTTCTTTAATGGAAGCCAAACGTTTGACGCTGAAAGATTCAATAGTGAAAGAGGCCATCACATTGCCAATCATCATCGCACGTTTGATGGCAGATAAAGTGTCCCACTTGCGCAGACTGGCCAGATAGCCCGTTGCTCCGCCGCCAAAAGTATCTCCGGCACCGGTAGTATCGTACACATGCTCTAACACAAAGGGAGGAAACTGTACAATGCCTAATTTGCTGACCAGCATAGATCCGTTGGGGCCTAATTTGATAATAACATGCTTGGCTCCCAATTTAAGAATCTTTTTTCCGGCGGTAATTAAATTATACTCTCCGGTAAGTTGACGCGCTTCGGCTTCATTCAAAAAGAATAAGTCGGTCTTTTTCAATACTTTGAGCAGGGCTTCTTTGCGCGAGCTAATCCAATAGTTCATGGTGTCACAGGCCACCAATTTAGGGTTTTTAACCTGCTTGAGTACTGATAGTTGAAGCTCGGGATCAATGTTAGCTAAGAAAACCGCTTTTGCATTTTTTTGTTCTTCAGACAGAACAGGATTAAAATCCTGAAAAACATTTAAATCCGTAAAATGAGTGGTGGCATTTTTGAGGTCTTTATCATAACTTCCGCCCCAATGAAACGTCTTGCCTTCTTTCACTTCAAGTCCGGAAATATCTACTCCGCATTTTTTAAACGGAGCCTTGTCTTGTGTCGTAAAATCTGTACCGACTACCGCCACAATGTTGGGGAGTGCAAAATAGCTGGCGGAAATGGAGGAGTAGCTGGCAGCTCCGCCCAATACGCGCTCGGCTTTGCCATGCGAGTTTTCTACAGAGTCAAAAGCTACAGAACCTACTATGAGTACACGATTTTTCATTATTGTTCGTCCAAGAAAGTTCTGATTTCTACACGGTTATTAAAATCATCAAAGAAAGCCTGTTGGGCCGTTTCCATTTTGGTTTCAAATAACTGTTTTTCGAAATCTTTTTTATTTTTTTCAAAATTTTTCATATTGCCGTTTTGGGTCAAATAGGCAAAGCGCACTTCTTCCGGCGTGAGTTTATAAATGGAGTACAAAGCCATGCGGAAGCGGTCGGCCAATTTGCTGCGTCGAAATTGTTCTTCAAACTGAGCCGGCGTGACACCCAACTGATGTTTAACGGCATATTCATAGGCGGCTTTATTAAATTTTCCATCTTGGTTAAACTGCGGGAAAGAGTGAATATCCAAAGCCACTTCATAATCTGCCACCGCCAGACCAAATTCTTGGGCAGCTTGATTTAAAATTTCTTCGCTGATTAATCCTTTCAACACTTCTTGATTGAGCCCTTTCATCATATTTTCATCTACATCTACGCCGTTGTTGCGCAAAAGGCGGGCTTGGGCATCGGCCGCTTTAAACAAATTGCGGAAAGTGATTTTGGTATCACCGACGATAGCAGCTGTATCTTTAAAAGAACCTCTTTGGTACGAGTCTAACCCAATATAGGCGATACTGCCGATGAAAAAGCCCAAAGTAATAATTAAAATGGCCTTTTTATATTTGATGAGGAAAGATATCATTTATTGACTCCTTATTCTTTATCTTCTAGTTCTGCAGAAGTTTTTTCGGCACCGCCAATCTTGCACATTCCTTCAATGCGGCCCCCTTCTTCTACAATCATTTTTTGAGCGCGGATGTCACCTTTAATGGCGGCTTTTCCCAATACTTCTAACATTTCGGCACAGACGTTTCCTTCAATATCTCCTCCGCATACAACCGTTGCGGCCGTCACGTCTCCCACGATTTTTCCGCCTTCTCCAACGATTACTTGACGGGCATTATCTACCGAACCTTCCAATTTACCGTCTACGCGCAAAGAACCTTGCACACTTAACGTACCTTGAAAGTAGCATTCCGCACTGACGATGGAAAAATGTTCTCCGGATGCGAAATCAGAATCTTTTTTCAAAAAGCTCATGGCTTCCTCCTAAATTTATTTAAAATAGTTTCTCGGATTGACGGCTTGTCCGTCTTTCCATACTTCATAATGCAAATGAGTACCGGTGCTGCGGCCGGTCGTACCCATAAAGGCAATAATTTGACCGCGCTTTACCACTTCTCCCGGTTTTACTTTAATGCCGGTAGCATGGGCATAAAGCGTGGAATAACCAAATCCATGATCAATAAGTACCGCTTGGCCATAGCCGTTTACCCAGCCTGTATGACGCACCACGCCGTCAGCCGTAGAGACGATGGGACTATCGGGCTTTCCGGCAAAATCCAAGCCTTTGTGCATGCGTCCCGTCGGGCGGCCAAAAGGATCACGCCGATATCCAAAACCGGAACTAATACGAGAAGAAGACGGACGAATGGAAGGAGTGGAGTTTAAGCCTTCTTTTTGATTGGCAAAATACCACGCAATTTCTTGGAAAGAGGCCAATCTTTCTTCCGCCGTTTCCTGCATGCTGTCTATATATTTTTCAAATTCTTCCGTATCAAACTCTTTTAAATCACTGCCAAAAAGTTGCTTGGCGCGGTCATCTTCTTTTTGCTTCTTATCTTGCAAACCTTTGGGTAAATTAATAAATTTTCCACCGGGCATTCCTAACATTTGTCGCATTTGTTGTTCGGTTGTTTGTGTCAAAGATAAATATTTTCTTCCTCGTTCTAATTCGTCGGAAATCAGTTGCATTTTTACACGCATTAATTTGTTGTCGGCCTTCGTTAAATGGTAATCATAGGCCTTACTCCACAACCAAAGAGACCCCAATGTAAAAAGAGCCCAAAGCGCAATAAAAATAACAAAAGTCAGCCCGGTTAGTTTTATCTTTTTAGACGAACCCGCACGAGGCATGATAATTATATCTACCCGATCACTTAAAAAACGGCTGATAGCATTGGTTTTTTTACCCATTACTTCCATTCTATCATATTGTAGAGGCGGAGGGGAATTTAGTGTTGGGAATATTCTTTTTGATAGAAGCTCAAAATGCCTTGATATAAAGTATCGGCCAAAATTTGTTTCCCTTTATCGCTTAATACCCATTCTTCTTGTTCGGGTAAAATCGGAAAAGCGTTTTCCACTAAAATACTGGGAATTTCTGATATGCGCGGAATAAAAAAGACATCATCGGCAATTAACCCATTGTCCGGCAACGGCACATATTTGTTAAACGATTTGTAAATGCTTTCGGCTAAATCAAAAGAGTGCGGATAGGTGTAATAGACAGAGTACCCGCGCGGGGCTGCCAAAGGGTTGCCCGTATCATGCAAAGCATTGTAATGCAAACTGATGAAAATATGCGCTTTTTCTGCCATCGCTTTTTTGTATCGTTCTGTTAAACCGATGAAATTATTGCCTTCGCGCGTCATGATGACGGTGGCACCGGCTTTTTCCAATTTGGCTTTTATACTTTCGGCCAAAGGCAAGGTTAATTCATATTCCAAGAATCCGGAAGGAGTCACCACTCCGTCATAAGGATTGGTACGTTTGGGACTATGACCGGCATCTAATAAAATACGTGCACCTTTTAGCGGATAGGCATCCGTGGCGCAGATAGTGGGGCGATGGTTTAAATCCAAGACAAAGTCTGTCCCTTCGTATCGGTAGGAATGTCCCCAAAGCAATCCGGCCTTAAAATACAAAATGAACTTAACTTGATTCTCCTGCGGTTGAGTCCACTCTATTTTTTCCAATAAAGCCGAAGTGGAATCAAAATTGAAATTTTCTTCAAAGTCCGCCGTATAATAAAAAGACAACTCTAAGCGATTATTAAACTCTTGTACATAAATGGGTACTTGTTTTTGAGAGGTCCAGCGAATTTGCGTTTTTTCAGGATAAGAAATAGCGTCCATTTCTTTCAATACATTGTTTTGATAGCGGTCTGGAGAAAATAGTTTTAACTTTTTTTCCTCCAGCCAAGCAGATTCCTCTGCTGATAAACGCAAGCGATAAAGTCCATTATCCCTTCCATCAATCAATACTTCTCCGAAGGCGCGGTAAAAGGGATAGAGACTCCCTTGATAAACGGGTATTTGGCGTAGTTTTGTGGCAGAATCTTTTACAAAAGCGGGTTGCAAAGGGGTGTCAGGATCCAATATTCTTATTTTTTCTTTTGCCACAATTTTTGCCTTAGTTTTACTTTTTTTATCGTACATGCTGTAGCTGACTTTGACGGAACGAGGGTTTTGATGTTGATGAATGGAAAAACGCGCCTGATATAAACCCGGCTGCCGAGAACTTTCTTTTAATTCTATACTTTTTCCATTTTTAAGACCGTAAAGGTGCGCTTTGACACAAGCACCGGGTGTGCCTCTGGCAGATAAAAGCAAGGTGTCTCCCGGCAAAAACCATGCCGGCTTGGAAGGATATATTTCTTGAGGGTCAAATTTGGCTCTGGCCTGAAATACTTGAATAGGGGTGCCTGCTACTACAATATTACGTTGTGCTTGATAGGTCTTTCCTTCGCTTTGGGCGGTTAACAGAAATTGAAAATTTCCTTGTTCTACAGGTAAAAAAGTCAAAAAGGTGCCATTTTTGTGCAGGGGCACATCTACTCCGTTGATCTGCAAAGAGGGAGATTTTAGATTGATTTTTCCGAATAAATAAATGTTTTTGGCCTCTTTCGGCAGAATGGCTTTTTCTTGCGGATGCTGTACAGTGATGGGGGCATTGCGGGTGGAGTCTGATTCTGTAGCCGGCAAATAAGGAGCCACCGGCAAAATTTCGGCTTTTAACGGGTTAAAAAATAAAAATAAGAAAATACTATAAAAAAATATTTTTTTCATTGTATAAAAATGATAACATAAATCTATGACTACGCGCGAGGACGTCGTTTCTTTTATAAACGACTATTTACAAATATCCAATGTGCCCGACAGCAGCCTTAACGGTTTGCAGGTGGAGGGACGGGATACGGTGCAAAAAATTGTCTTTGGCGTGTCTGCTAGTTTGGAACTTTTTAAAAAGGCCAAACAAGCGGGTGCCGATATGATAGTCGTGCATCATGGGTTATTGTGGGGAAAAGAACAAGCGTTGGTGGGTCCTTTTGGCCGGCGCGTTGCTTTTTTATTGCAAAACCAAATTAGTTTGCTGGGCTACCATTTGCCCTTAGATAAACATCCGGTCATTGGACATAATGCACTTTTGCTGAATAGTTTGCATGCTCAAAATGTCCGTTCGTTTGCTGCTTATCATGGACAAGAAATCGGTTTTTGCGGGGAGATTGAACCGCAAAATTTGAAAGATGTTGTCGCACAACTAGAGCAAACTTGTCAAGCGCATGCTTTGACATTGCCATTTGGAAAAGAAAAAGTGAGCCGTGTAGGCGTTGTAAGTGGCGGTGGCTGGAGTATGTTGCCGGACGGAGTGAAAATGGGGTTGGATTTGTTTATTACGGGAAGTATGGATGAGCCTGCACAGGAAATTTGCCGAGAAGGCAATATAAACGGTGTGGCTCTGGGGCATTACAACTCAGAAAAAATCGGAGTGTGTGCCTTGATGGATTTGGTGGCGAGCAAGTTTGACGTAGAAGTAGAATTTGTAGATATTAAAAATCCTCTTTAAATGGAGAAAGAATATGGCAGAAACGAAAGATTTGTTGAAAAAAATAGATACCTATCGTGATTTTGTAATTGATATACAGACCAAAATGACCGCCTGTCCCGCAGTCAGCCCGGAGGAGGGTGGCTTGGGTGAAGCGGCCAAAGCGGAAGTATTGTTGGCTACGCTGAAAGAAATGAAATTTGACGAAATTAAAGTAATTAATATCAAAGATCCCAAATCTCCCACCGGTGTGCGCCCCAATATTATTGCTAAATATTATGGTCAAAACCGCAAGAAAACTTTTTGGGTAATGGCCCATATGGACGTAGTGCCGCCGGGTGATTTGTCTTTGTGGAAAACCGACCCTTATAAAGCGGTGGTGAAAGGCGATAAAATCTACGGACGCGGTACGGAAGATAATCAACAGGGAATAGTGTCTGGTTTATTGGTAGCCAAAGCGATGATGGATTTGGGCATTCGTCCGTCTGTGAACTATGCCTTATTATTAAATTGTGATGAAGAAATGGGTAGCAACTACGGTATCGAACCGATTCTTAAAAAACACGCCAAGATTTTTGGAAAAGATGATAGTTTTATGGTGCCAGACGGCGGTTGTGCCACCGGTGAAATGGTGGAAATTGCCGAAAAGAGCCAATTGTGGTTGAAGTTTACCACCATCGGCAAACAAACCCATTCCTCTACTCCTGCCAATGGCAACAATGCTTTTATTGCCGGCAGTCATTTGGTAGTGGCTTTAGACGAATTGCATAAAAAATTCCCGAAAAAGGATAAACTTTTCGACGTGCAGGAAAGTATTTTCTGCCCTACCAAAAAAGAAGCCAATGTGCCCAACATCAACAGCATTCCCGGTACGGATATTTTCTACTTAGATTGCCGCGTGTTGCCTTGCTATACGTTGGAGAAAGTGTTGGCCGAAATTAAGAAAATCACTCAAAAAATTGAAAAGAAGTTTAAAGTGAAAATTAAAATTGAGGAAGTATTGCGCGGTGTTTCTAAACCTACCGATAAAAAGGCACCGATAGTTTCTTTGGTGGCGCAATCTGTAAAGGCCGTTTATCGCAATAATCCCAAAATTCAAGGTGTAGGTGGCGGAACGGTGGCAGCTTCTTTGCGCAACGAAGGCTTCCCCGCAGTGGTATATTCTAAGTTAGATGAAACCATGCACCAACCTAATGAATTCTCCAGCATTAAAAACACGATGGGAGATGCCAAAGTGTTTGCTTTGGTGGCTATGGGTTTGAAATAGGAAACGGTTTATGAAGAAAGGCTTTACGCTGTTGGAAATCCTGATTACCGTTGTTTTGTTTGGTGTGTTGCTGAGCTTTACGGTGCCGAAGTTTTTTTCTTTAATCCATAAAGCACAAGAAGGAAGCACCAAACATGAATTGGTAAAACTTCGTACGGCCATTGCTGCTTATTACGGAGAAAATCAGGGTGTGTATCCCACCGATGATTTAGGTTCTTTGATTCCCCGATACATTGAGTCTATTCCACAGGCCAATGTGCCGGGGTTAGAGCCCAGCAATCGAGTGAGTGCAGGAAATTATGAAACTGCTTTTACAAAAACGGGCGGTTGGGCCTATGTCAACGATCCGGTAGATCCGCGTTTTGGGGATATTTTTGTAAATACGGATAAAGAAGACAGCTACGGTAAAGCCTGGCATACACACTAATTTTATGGTCCCTGATAAAAGATCAGGGACTTTTTTTGTAAAAAAGGAGAAAGAATGGAAAATTTGATTTTGCTTTTTTCAGGAATTTTTGGCCTGATTATCGGAAGTTTTTTGAATGTTTGTATTTATCGTATCCCGAAGAATAAATCCATTGTGTGGCCTGCCTCTTTTTGTCCTAAATGTGGCAAACACATTGCTTTTTATGACAATATTCCCGTACTTAGTTATTTAATTTTGTGGGGGAAATGCCGCCACTGTAAGGCCTCTATCTCCTGCCAATATCCTATTGTGGAACTCTTAACGGGTCTTTTGACTGTTTTGTTTGTGTGGCGATGGGGTTTGACCCCTTGGACGGGAGTGTTGTTGGTGGCTGTATATAGTTTAATTATCTTGTCTGTGATTGATCTGGAGTTGATGATTATTCCGGATCGTTTTTCCTTAGGTCTGATTGTGTGGGGCTTGGCATTCTTTTGGCTAAATCCCAACTTTGACGGTACTCTTTTGTCTTGTTTTTTACAAAGTTTAATAGGGGCTGCTGTAGGCTTTTTTGGTACGTTGGCAGTAGCTTTGCTCGGATATGTATTATTTAAAAAAGAAGCTATGGGCGGCGGTGACGTGAAATTAATGGGGGGAATCGGTGCGCTGTTAGGTTGGAAAGGGGTGATTACTACCATTATTTTTGCTTCCGTTTTAGGTCTTGTTTACTCGGTCATCTTGATGATTTTTAAAGGGAAAGGAAAAGGGGACGCCATTGCTTTTGGTCCTTTTTTAAGTGCCGGTGCCTTGATTAATATGTATTATTTGGTGTTGCCGGAAATGTTGGCTATACAGATATAAAATATAACAGAAACAAAAAGCCCCTGCAAACAGGGGCTTTTTTTATGAAAAAAGAGTTATAAGCAAACTAAATATTCGGCTAATTTTTCAAAGGCTTTGGCGCGGTGACTTATTTTGTTTTTTTCTTGTTCGGTCATCTGGGCCAGCGTTTTATCGGTTCCTTCTACCACAAAAATAGGGTCATAGCCAAAACCGTTTGTTCCGCTATATTCACATCCGATCCGACCGTTTAAAATGCCTTCAAAACAGATAGATTTCCCTTGAGGGTCTGACAGGCAGGCAATCGTACAAAAATGCGCCGTACGTTCACTTGTAGCAAGTCCTTGCAATTCTTGTAATAATTTGGTGTTGTTGGCTTGGGTATCGGCTGTAGGGCCGGCATAACGAGCGGTATAAACTCCCGGTTGACCGTTTAAAAAATCTACGGATAATCCGGTATCATCAGAAATAGCCCACAAACCGGAATGTTGAGCCGCGTAAACGGCTTTTAATTCAGCATTTGCTTGTAATGTAAGACCGTCTTCCGGAGGAAGAACCGGCCCTTCTATTTCTTGTAAGGATACATAATCAATATTCTCCCCCTTCTTGGTTTGATGGGGGAGAATATTCATAATTTCTTGAAACTTATGCTTGTTTCCGGTAGCTACCAGTATTTTCATTGGATTTATTATCTTCTGCTCAAATCTCTTTGTAGCTGTTGTTTGTTTTCATGAGCATCAAGGCTTTGTTTGATAGTTTGCTCAATAATATTTAAGCCGGTTTTATAAGCAGAAAACATATCCTTTTCGCTTAACCATTCATAAACGGAATGGACACGTTGTTGCCCTGTCCATAACCCCATACCGGTAATGCCGTGTCTGGCATTCATCATGCCGGGAGTGATGCCTCCGCGCACTGTAATAAAACGGGGGGTGACTCCTGCATCGGTAGCGGCTTGCGCTACAATATTTTTGGTCAAAGGGTGCATTCCGTCAGCTAAGTTTTTGTATTGGCTGGATTCGTCTATCAGTACTTCATTTTTAGTGCCATATACTACGTTTACGTGGTCAATGGCAGATTGTACTAAGTCTTTCATGCGGCTCCATTCATTATCGGTAAAGAAGCGGGCATAACCTTGCAAACGCAGCGATTCCGCTTCGTCTCCCGGTTTAATATCGTGGGCGGCAAAACGGATATAAGGTTCTCTGCCGGAACTTTGATTGGGTTTTAAATCGTTAGCTTGGTTGATTTGTTGTAAAAAAGCACCTAAAACTTCGGAAACTTCTAATCCGTTTTGGGAAGCGGCCTCCGAGGGGTGAGCGGCACGTCCGCGCAAGGTCACCACGAAACCTTTGGCTGTAAAACTTTCTTCCATGATTTCTCCGTCTACCTCTCCGTCAAAATCGTAATAAATTTCAGGTTTGAAATAATCAGTATCTACGCGATGAGCGGCCAAGCCTACATCTTCGCTGGGGACCAACATAAATTGCAATGTGCCATGTGCCATTTGGGGATTTTCGGCTAAGGTTTGGATAAGAGTGACGATGATGGCAGTGCCTGCTTTGTCATCTGCTCCTAAAATAGTGGTGCCGTCTGAAGTGACGATGGTTTGACCGACTAATTGATTTAAATAGGTGTCGGAAGATTGGGGATCTAACACGATACCGTTTTCTTCATTGATGACTACTTTGCCACCCTGATAACTTCTGATTACTTGCGGCTTAATGCCTTTGCCCGGAGCTTCGGGGGTGGTATCGTAATGAGCGCTCATGCCCAATACGGGGACGGTGGCTGTTAATTTTTCTGGAAGGTTAGAGGGGAAATGAACATAGATGTATTTATCTTGAGAAAAATGAATAGAAGGTTTATCTTGGGAAAAGTGAATAGAAGATTCTGCATTGTTTTTGCTCAAAATGCCGCTGATTTCTTGGTACAAAAGTTCGCCCGCTTTGGCTACATCTTCGCTCATGACCCAATCTCCATAAAACTGGCCGTATTGGCTTTGGCTATCCACTTGTACATATTCCAAAAAGCGGTTCAACAGCAAGGAACGATATTTATTGGGTTTTACCGGCGTAAGAGCAAAAACATTGCCGCTACAGAAAATTACGGACAATATTAACAAATAAGAAACAATTTTTTTCATTTTATTTTCTCCTAAAAATCTTCACTGAAAAAATCCTTACTATCATTGTACGAATCTGGTGGGTTTTACACAAGGGTCATTGGACCTAGAAAAAAAATAGGCCCTAAAAACCCCGCTTTTATGCGGGGCTTTTGCTAGAAGTTAAGGTTGAGGTTTTGTTTCCAGATTCCAATAGGAAGTGGTGGTGAGTAAAGTGCGTAAAGAAGCCTCCATGATGTCTATATCTGCATACTCAAGTTGGCTATGTGGGTTAAACATTCCGGCAAAAATATCTGCCGTAGGCAAACCATTAAAAGATAAGAATATGCCGTCTGTTTCTCTACGTGCCGAAACTCGTTTTGGGGTCACTTCCTCTTTAATCATCGCTTGTTCCAATATCTCAATAACTTTTGAGGGGAGTACCTCTTTTACATTCTTGTATTGGTCTTCAAACGAAAGTTCGGTTCCGGTGTTTTTAGGATTTAAGGCTTTAACCGTTTGGAATGTTTGTTTTACAATTTCCGTAAGATCGGTCAGTTCTTCATCGGTAAATGCTCGAATCGTTCCTTTTACCACACTTTGATTTTCTTTGGTTTCAATGGAATTGACGAAAACGAATCCTTGTCTGCCGGAGGTTGTTTCAGGCCGGCGATGGCGTGGCAACAAAGTGTGAAAGTCAGAAGCCATGAGCACGTTGTCTGCAAAGGAGGAATTCATGGCAGAACCGGCATGTACACCGCGTTCTCCGTTAAATACAGCGGTAAAAGAACGGCCGTTAAAATTCTCCACAGTCGTCTCTCCCAAATTTCCACCGTCTACGGTATAAGCATAATCGGCATTTAAATCCGTCAAATCTATCGTTTTGATACCGGTAGAAATTTCTTCGTCTGGCGTAAACGCAATTTTGATGGGGCCATGTTCAATGCTGGTATTTCCCAGTAAATAATCAGCAAAAGTCATAATGATGGCGATGCCGGCTTTGTCATCTGCGCCAAGCAAGGTGCCGCCGGAAGCAGTCATGATATCATGACCGCGTGCATGCAAGAGCTGAGGGCTGTTATATTCTGTTAAACGCAAGTTTTGGGCTTGGTTTATTACGATATCGCCCCCTCTGTATTTGCTATGAATCTGCGGTACTACATTTTTGCCAGAAGAAGATGCAGAGGTGTCTAAGTGGGCCAAAAAAGCAAGCGTGGGTGCCGGTTTGGTGGTTGTGGCGGGAATTTCGGCCGTCACGATACCGCTTTTGCTGATTTTTACATTTTTGGCTCCAATACTTTTCAGTTCTTTCGCCAAGACCTTTCCAAAGGCAAGTTGTCCTTTGGAGGAAGGGACTTTGGCAACATCTGCATTGGAAGTGGTGTCATAGGTGACGTATTTGCTCAGTCTTTGGGAAAGAGCGGTTTTGGCGCTTTGTTTGTTATAGCGCATAACTGCTTTCCAATTTTGTTGTGCTGCCGCACATAGCGGCAACACAACACAGACAAAAAGCGAGAGTAGTTTTTTCATTCTGACTCCTTAGGCTAAATCAGCCAAAGCGGCTTGAGCTTGCGCCAGCAAAGTCTCGGCAGCAGCCAATTCTGCTTTGGTTTTATCAATTTGTTCCTGAGGAGCGTTTTTGATAAAGTTTTCTTGTGACAGGCGAGCTTTGCGAGAAGCAATGTTGGCTTGTGCCGCTGCCATATCTTTTTCCAAGCGTTTCTTTTCTTTATCAAAGTCAATCAAGCCGGTTAAGGGCACATAAATGGCAATCTTGCCAAAAGTAGCCGTAGCCGTTTGCTTGGGTTTTTGCTCATTAATGCCAATCGTTAATTGGTCAATTTTTGCCATTAATTTAATATAAGGAGCATGGGCTTTGACCGTGGCCAACTCTTCCTCATTTTCGGCGGATAATACGGCATTAATTTTTAAACCCGGCGGTACATTAAACTGTGCACGAATGGTGCGGATTTCTTTGGTAATACCCTGTACCGCTTCCATTTTTTTGACGGCTTGTGTGTTTTGTAAAGCAGCATCAAATTCCGGATATTTTTGTTGGAGTAAGAATTCTCCTTCTTCTGCCACATAGGGGCGTAAGCTGGAGGCAATTTCTTCCGTAATAAAAGGAATCAACGGGTGTAAGGCTTTTAATGTGCCGTATAAAATGTTTACGCACAAGGCCATAACATATTGTTTTTCTTCTGTTTGGAAGCGTTGTTTGGCCAGTTCAATGTACCAATCACAAAAATCACCCCACAAGAAGTGATAGAGCGTATTGGCAGTGAGGGCCAAGTTGTATTTTTCAATGCCTTCTCTGGCAGTTTTAATAGCGCAGACATAGCGGTCCAAAATCCATTGATCAGCCAATTCTTTGGCTTGTGTCGGCATGGCTAAAGGCCCCTTGATGCCTTCCATATTCATTAAAATAAAGCGAGATGCATTATAAATTTTATTGCAGAAATTGCGCGCACCGGTGATGCTTTCTTCGGCGTACGGAATATCTTTGCCCGGTACAGCCTGCATAAGCAGAGAAAAGCGCACAGCATCGGTGCCGTATTTGGCCGTCATGTCTAAAGGATCAATAACGTTGCCCAAAGATTTAGACATTTTCTTCCCGCGTTTATCGCGCACAATACCATTTAAAAATACGTCTTTAAAAGGTAATTTTCCTTTAAATTCCAAACCCATCATCACCATACGGGCGACCCAGAGATACAAAATTTCATATCCGGTCACCATAGAGGTGGTAGGATAGAAATAGTTAAGATCTTCGGTTTCTTCCGGCCAACCAAAAACCGATATCGGCCATAAAGCGGAGGAGAACCAAGTGTCTAATACGTCGGGATCTTGGACGAAATGAGTACCGCCGCAAACGGGGCATTTTTCGGGAGAACCGAAAGAAACTATCGGTTGAGCTCCGTCTTCAAAAGAAACTTTGGTTAATTGTTCATTGCCTTGTTTGTCTGTGGCAAAGGTTAAGCCTTTTTCACTACAGTGGCGGCAATACCATACCGGAATGCGGTGTCCCCACCAAATTTGACGAGAGATACACCAATCCTGAATGTTTTTGAGCCAATTGACAAACGGCGTTTTCCAACTAGCGGGGTGGAATTGCAATTCGCCCGATTCTGCCGCTTCAATAGCCGGAGCAGCCAATTTATCCATTTTGACGAACCATTGTTCGCTCATAAACGGCTCAATGGCGCTATGGCAGCGGTAGCAGGTAGAGACGGCATTGTTATACTTTTCTTCTTTGACCAAGAGACCGGCTTCTTCTAAATCTTTAACGGTTTCTTTGCGGCAGACTTCGCGGTCCATACCCAAATATTTTTCGGGGCAGTTAATCATTTTACCCTTATCGTTGATGACCACCATGATAGGCAGGTTGTGGCGTTGGCCTACTTCGTAGTCGGTTGCGTCGTGGGCCGGCGTAATTTTAAGAGCACCGGTACCAAATTCTAATTCTACGGCTTCATCGGCAATAACGGGGATGGCGCGGTTTGCCAACGGAATAATTACTTTTTTGCCGACTAAATCTTTGTAGCGTTCATCTTTGGGATTAACAGCGATGGCAGCATCGGCATAAATGGTTTCGGGGCGGGTAGTAGCGATAACAATACCTTCGCTGCCGTCCTCTGCTTTGTACTGCAAATGCCAAAGTTTGGCGGATTGTTGCTCATGTTCTACTTCAATATCAGATAAAGCAGTGGAACATCTTACACACCAGTTAATCAGGCGTTTACCGCGATAGATGTAGCCTTTTTCCCACAAGCGTTTGAAACATTCATAAACGGATTTGGCGCGTTTTTCGTCCATCGTAAAGCGGAGATTTTCTTTGGAAAGATCCAAACTCCAACCCATCTTTTTAAACTGATTAAAAATAGCATTTCCGCATTCGTTGTACCAATCCCATACGGTTTCTACAAATTTTTCGCGGCCTAAATCATGACGGGTTAAATGTTGTTCTTTAGCCAGTTTCTTTTCAATCACGTTCTGTGTGGCAATACCGCCATGATCGGTACCGGGCACCCAGTAGGCCTCTTCTCCGAACATACGATGAGAGCGGATTAAAGTATCTTGTAAGGTATCATTTAAGGCATGACCCATGTGCAAAGCACCGGTAATATTGGGAGGGGGAATAACAACGACAAAAGGTTTTTTATTCTTATCTACTTTAGCGGTAAAGAGTTTGGCTTCCTGCCATTTGTTAATTAATCTTTCTTCCACTTCTTGTGGTTCATACGCTTTAGGCAACATAATTTTTCATCGGTTTTTAAAATTACGTGATGTGACTTCACGCGCAACCTACCTATATTTTAGCACTTTCAAAAGAAACTAATCATTTTTTGTCTGGTAAAAAAATAACATTTATGTAAAAATATAAGTATGAAAAAAGAACAAGAACCTAAAAAGGAAGTAATAGAAGCCGAAATCTTAGATGAAACCGGTGTGCCGATAGCGGTTTCACAACAGCAAGAGAATCCTCGCGCAGAGTTTTGTCAGGCGCGTGCAGGGTTTTTGACGGGTTTTGTTGCTTTGGCATTTAGTTTTATTATGATGCTTCTGATGGCTGTAGTGACGCTGTTTATTATCTTTCCATTGATGCTTTTGGGCCGTTTGTTGGGATTGCAAATAAAAACTTTTCGCCGCTAATTCTAGACGGTAATTTTTATTTTATTTTTCAAATGCTTTTTAATTTGATATAATTTTTAGGTGCTCTTTTTGCACGTCCGATTTTGGAGAGGTGGCCGAGTGGTTTAAGGCACAGTCCTGGAAAGACTGCATACGGGAAACCGTATCGAGAGTTCGAATCTCTCCCTCTCCGCCATTTAAAACACCCGAAAGGGTGTTTTTTTCTGTCCAAAAATCCACTCATTATTATATAATGCAGGTATCCCACTCTATCATAAGGAGAGAATATGGAAATATTGGACAAAGCAGATATCGGTGTTTTTGGTGGATCCGGATTTTATAGTTTTTTAACCGACGTGGAAGAAGTAAAAATTTCCACCCCGTACGGAGAAACCAGCGACAGTGTTTTTATCAGCAAAATCGGTAATCATCGCGTGGCATTTATGCCGCGTCATGGCAGAAAACATACCATTCCTCCCCACTTGATTAACTATCGGGCCAATGTGTGGGCGATGAAACATTTAGGTTGCAAAAGAGTTATTTCTCCTTGTGCTGCAGGTAGTTTGCAAGCGGATATAAAGCCGGGTGATTTTGTAATTTGTGACCAATTTGTAGATTGGACTGATGGCAGAAAATCTACTTTCTTGGAAGGCCCGTTTGTTCAGCATCCTTCTCCGGTGGACACCTATTGTCCGCAAATGCGTGCGGCCACTAAAGAAACGGCTAAACAACTAAATATCCATCTGCATGAAACGGGTACGATGGTGGTGATTAATGGGCCACGTTTTTCTACAAAGGCCGAGTCTTCTTTTTTCACCAAACAAGGTTGGCATGTGATCGGAATGACGGCTTTTCCGGAGAATTATCTTGTGAAAGAAATGAATATGTGCCCTTTGAATATTTCTTTAATTACCGACTATGATGCCGGTATCAACGGAGATATGCCGCCGGTATCTCATGAAGAAGTGTTGAAAGTTTTTAATAAAAATGTAGAAAACTTAAAAGCATTGCTTTTTCAAATGATTGAAAAATTGCCGGCAGAAGTTTCCGCTTGTCAGTGTGCATCTTCTGTACAGTTGGATTAATTTTTAGCTCTGTTAAGAAAAGCCTTGAGTAAAACAAGGCTTTTCTTTTTTGCTCTAATGAGTGTTAATTTATATAATGAAGAAATAGGACTTTGTGTACAGAAAAAATTATGATTTATACAGTGACTTTTAATCCTTCTTTGGACTATGTGATGTTTGTTCCTCAGTTGCACGTGGGTGAAGTAAGCCGTGCTCAGCGCGAAAGTATTTATCCCGGCGGAAAAGGAATCAATGTGGCCGTAGTAATGGAGCAGTTGGGGTTTGCCTGTACGGCATTGGGATTTGTGGCCGGATATACCGGTCAAGCCATGCTTTCTATGATTAAAGGGCATGTGTCAAATACTGATTTTATTGTTCTTCCGCAAGGGCAGAGCCGTATTAACGTAAAAATTAAATCTACACAAGAAAGTGATGTAAACGGTTGCGGACCGAAAGTATCGCAAGAAAATTTGGAAGAATTACAGCAACGTTTGGATTTGTTGAACAAGGGAGATGTTTTGGTCTTAGCCGGTGCAGTGTCTGCCGGTTTGTCTACGGATACCTATCAAAATATCTTGGCTCGTCTGGAGCAAAAAGAGGTGCTGTGTGTAGTGGATGCAACGGGCGATTTGCTGAAAAAATCTTTAAAATATAAACCCTTTTTGATAAAGCCCAATGCGCAGGAATTGGCGGATTTGTTTGGGGTTTCTTTGCATAGGCAAGAAGATATTATCTTCTACGCCAAAAAAGCACAAGATTTAGGTGCCAGAAACGTATTGGTTTCTTTGGGGGCCGAAGGGGCTTTGCTCGTGTGCGAAGATGGCACCGTACATACTTGTCCTGCCGTAAAACTGACAGGGCCGGTGGTAAATTCCGTCGGTGCCGGAGATAGCATGGTGGCCGGATTTTTAGCGGGTTGGTTGCGTTGCCAAAATTATGCCAAAGCCATGACTTTAGCTTTATCTTGCGGTGCTGCTTGCGTGATGAAAGAGTGGCTGCCCGAGAGAAAAGATATTCAAAATTTGTTAGATAATGCACAAGATTATTCTTTGTAATACGGAGAAACGATGAAAATAACCGATTTATTAAAAGAAGGTTCTATTTTGTTGGGAGCGCAAGTAGGTTCTAAACAAGAAACGATTGAACAAGCCGTCAAACTGATGAGTGCCAACGGCAACGTAAAAGATGAGGCTTTGTATAAACAAGCCGTATTAAACCGTGAAGAACAAAGCAGCACCGGTGTGGGGGAGGGAATTGCTATTCCGCATGCTAAAACCTCCGCTATTACGGCACCGGGCTTGGCTGCTATGACTGTTCCGGCAGGGGTAGATTATGATTCCTTAGATGGTGCGCCGGTTCATTTAGTTTTTTTGATTGCCGCACCCGAGAGCGGTGAAAACGCACATTTGGAAATTTTGAGCCGTCTTTCTACGATGTTGATGGACGAAACCTTCCGCAAAGATTTGTTGGAGGCTCAAGACAAAAAAGATTTTTTAAATATTATTGATCGTGCCGAAGCCGCCACTTTTGCGCAGGAAGAAGCCCAATCCTGTGAAGAAAAAACAGGTTATGATGTGTTGGCTGTCACAGCCTGCCCTACGGGTATTGCTCATACTTTTATGGCGGCAGAGGCTTTGGAAAAAGCCGCTGCCAAAGCCGGTATTTCCTTGAAAGTGGAAACCAATGGATCGGCCGGTATTAAAAATGCTTTAACGGCTCAAGATATCGCCGATGCAAAAGGCATCATCGTAGCAGCCGACAAAGCGGTAGAAATTAACCGTTTCAACGGAAAAAGAGTGATTTTTGTAAAAGTGTCTGAAGGCATTCATCGCCCTGCGGAACTTTTGGAACAAGCCATGCATGGCCAAGTGCCTGTTTTTCAGGCAACTGCCCAAGCGGTAGAAGCAACTAACGGCCCTAAAGATAGCGCATGGCGCAAAATTTATAAATATTTGATGAACGGTGTTTCCCATATGTTGCCTTTTGTTATTGGTGGCGGCATATTGATTGCTTTATCTTTCTTGTTCGATAGTGCCAACGCCGGTACGCCACAATTCGGTACGGGAAATCCTTTATCTTCTTTCTTTAATCAAATCGGCGGTTTGTCTTTCGGTATGATGTTCCCTATTTTAGCGGGATATATCGCTATGGCTATTGCTGACCGTCCTGCTTTGATGCCCGGTATGGTGGGTGGCTTTTTGGCTAAGACGGGGTTGTCTCTTACTTTGCCTCAAGAATTATGGCAGCCCTCCGGCTTTTTAGGTGCTTTGGCGGCGGGTTTTTTGGCGGGTTATTTGATGTTGGCTCTGCGCAAATTGACCAGCCGTTTGCCTGCTTCTTTAGAAGGTATCAAGCCGATGCTCCTGTATCCGTTCTTGGGAATTTTGGGCATGGGGGCTATCATGGTTTTTGTGGTTAACCCTCCTATGGCTTGGCTCAATACCGGTATGAATGAATTTTTGGCCAGCATGAGCACCGGCAGTAAAGTGTTTTTGGGCCTTTTGTTAGGCGGTATGATGTCCGTAGATTTTGGTGGTCCTATTAATAAAACGGCTTATGTGTTTGGTACGGCTTCTTTAGCCAGCCAACAATATGACATCATGGCGGCCGTCATGGCCGGAGGTATGGTGCCTCCGTTGGCGATTGCTTTGAGCACGCTTTTCTTTAAAAACCGCTATACTAAAGCAGAAAGACAAACTACAGCCAGCAATTTTGTGATGGGCTTTTCGTTTATTACAGAAGGTGCCATTCCGTTTGCTGCCGCTGATCCGTTGCGTGTTATTCCTTCTTGTGCCATCGGGGCGGCCGTAGCCGGTGCGTTGAGTATGTGGTTTGGCTGTGGTTCTCCGGCTCCTCATGGTGGTATTTTTGTGGCAGGAGTTATGACTCATGCCGGATACTTTTTGGTTTCATTACTGGCAGGGTCTTTGGTAGGTATGTTCTTGTTGGCTTTACTGAAAAAACCGCTTCCGGTAGAAAAATAAATTTGTAAGGAGATATATTATGAAAGAATTCAGTTATGTAATTCAAGATAAAGATGGTATCCATGCTCGTCCTGCGGGTGTATTGGTGAAATTAGCCAATGGTTTTAAAAGCCATGTTTCTATTTCTAAAGCAGAGAAAAAAGGTGATTTGAAACGCATTTTTTCCGTTATGGCTTTGGGTGCCAAACAAGGCGATACGGTGACTGTTCGCGTAGAAGGTGAAGACGAAGAACAAGCATCCGTGGCTTTAGAAGAAGCTTTGAAAAAGAATTTATAAGCATGAAAGAACTGCAAGGAACGGGCGTTTTTAATGGAGTAGTAGTCGGTCCGGTGTATTTTTATACGCCGGGTCGTTGTGCTGTGTCTGATGAAAAAGTGACAGATGTAGAGCCGGAATTGGCCCGCTTTGAAATTGCCCGCTTGCGGGCGCAACGCCAGCTAAAAAATTTATACGATCAGGCTCTTGCTCAAGCCGGCGAAGAAAGCGCCGCCATTTTTGATATACATCAAATGATGCTCGATGACCAAGATTATATTGATTCTGTACATGGTCTTATCGAGAAAGGGCATGATAATGCTGCTCGTGCCGTTCAAAAAACGGGGGCCCGTTTTGCACGTGTGTTTTCTGAAATGGACGATGAATATATGCAAGCTCGTTCTGCCGATGTGTTGGATATTTCTCGTCGTGTTATTCAGATTTTATGCGGAGCAGAGGGGGAGACGCCGGGATTGGAAGTGCCTTCCATTATTCTTGCAGATGATTTAACGCCCAGCCAAAGCATGCAGTTTGAGCGAGAGAAAGTATTGGCTTTTGCCACTGCCAAAGGTTCTGCTTGCTCTCACATGGCCATTTTGTCCCGTACCAAAGCCATACCGGCTATTGTCGGATTGGGAGAAGAAGCCAATGCCCAGTGGCATGGAAAAACCGCTATTTTAGACGGTGAAAAAGGCCTTTTGTTAATTGAACCGGATGAAGATACGTTGGCTCAAGCAAAAGCCAAAATACAACAACAAGAGCAAGAGGCTAAAGAGTTGGAAGCCCTGAAAGGGACGGAAGACCGCACCCATGACGGACGGGAGATAAAACTTTTTGCTAACGTGGGGAACGTGGAAGAATTAAAAGATGCTTTAGCCCGCGATGCGCGTGGAGTGGGGCTTTTCCGTACGGAATTTTTATATTTGCAATCTTCCGATTATCCTTCGGAGGAGGAACAATTCCGCGTCTATCGTCAGGCGGCACAATTAATGAACGGAAAGAAAATTATTTTCCGGACATTGGATATCGGTGCCGATAAGAATGCTCCTTATTTTGATTTACCAAAAGAAGACAACCCTGCCTTAGGATTGCGTGCGGTACGCTTGTGTTTGGCCAGACCGGATTTGTTTAAAACGCAGTTGCGTGCTTTATTACGTGCGTCTGTTTACGGAAATGTGTCCATTATGTATCCCATGATTACTTCTGTTTCTGAAGTAATGCAAGTAAAGGAAATGGTGGGTAAGGTAAAAGAAGAATTACGCGCCGAACAAGTGCCTTTTAATGAGCATATAGAAACAGGTATTATGATTGAAACACCGGCGGCGGCTTTGGTTAGTGATGAGTTGGCCCCCTTAGTGGATTTCTTTAGTGTCGGAACGAATGATTTGACGCAGTATACTTGTGCTTTAGACCGTCAAAATCAAAGTTTGGACCGTTTTTTAGATATTCATCATCCGGCTGTTTTGCGCTTGATAGAATTGGCTGCTAAAAATGCCCATGCAGCCGGAAAATGGATTGGCATTTGTGGTGAGTTAGGCGGAGATTTAACGCTGACGGAAACTTTCCTTAAAATGGGAATTGATGAATTATCCGTATCTGCGCCGAAGGTATTACCACTGCGCCGTAAGATACAAAGTTTGTAATTGTATATAAATCAAAGCCCCGTATAAAGCGGGGCTTTTTTATGAACCTAAAAAAGGTGTTTTTCCGCGAATGGTTTGAAAGAAGGCCGTCACTCGGCTATCACAACGAATGTCGGAAAGAGAAATTTTCCGTTTTAAACAGACCCCTTCCAAAGAGCGGCAGCGACTCAGTGCCACATAGGTTTGACCCGGAGCAAATGCGCCTCGCCCAATGTCTAAATAAATCCCGTCAAAGGTAAGTCCTTGACTTTTATGAATAGTAATAGCCCAAGCCAATTTTAAAGGATATTGCTTAAAGAAACCATTTGTTTTTGGTTCTAATTTTTGTTTTAAAGCATTGTAGACATATTTCACATCTTCCCAAAGGTGAGGCTCTACCTGATAGATATTTCCTTTGAGTTCTACTTTAATAAAATCTTCTCCCAAGTCATAGACGGTGCCGATATCTCCGTTTACCCAGTAATCTTGCGGATGATTGTTGAGCATCATAATCTTTGCTCCGCGTTTTAGACGCAGGCAATATTCCGCCGGTACGGCCTTTTTTTTGAAGGTTTCGTCTACTACGGCTGAATAAACAAATTCCTTTCCGCTAAGTCTTGCCAAATAGTTGTTATTCCTCCAAGAGGCCCCCTCATTGGTAGGCGATAAAATAATAGCATTGTCTAAATCAGAGGGTTCTTGTTGGTTGATGCGAGAATTTAATTTCTCGTCTAACTCTACTTGGGATACTTTATTTTCTCGTATTTTATTGAGTAAATAAGCAAAACTCTTATCACCTTTTTGACGGAAAATGCGCTGCAACTCAAAGACTTCAATTTTGGTTTCTCTGACTACGCGTGCGTCAAAAAAATATGGGCTTTGATAAATACTATGAAAGTAATCAAACAATCCTTCAGAGCGGTTTTCTTCTACCGGAGGCAGTTGGAAAAGGTCCCCAAACAAAATAATTTGTTTACCGCCGAAAGGTCTATCGTCGTGTGTGGAGATGCGCAAAATATGGTCTATCGCGTCTAAAAGGTCAGCCCGCAGCATGGAGGCTTCGTCTATAATAATAGTATCGATGGCTTCTACAGTACGGCGGGGCAACTTTTTAAGATTTTCTAAATCCAGCAAATTACCCGGTTTTAAATGAAAAAAAGAATGTACCGTTTGCCCATGTACATTAACTGCAGCAATCCCTGTGGTGGCCAATATAACGGCATTTTTAGAGGTATTACGCGCAAAGAATTTAAGCAAAGTAGTTTTGCCCGTACCGGCTTTACCTGTAATAAAAATAAGCGGATAAATCTCCGCTGGTGCTTCTAAAAGGCAAAGGCCATGTTTAAATTCATCAGTTAATTCTATGTGTTCATGGGGAGCGCAGGATAAAGTCATATTTCTATTATACTATTTGTGTTTGTGAGGCAAAAATAACAAAATAGTTCGTTTTTTAAGTGAGTGAGAGTTTGCTATTATATAACTATGAATGAATCAGTTTTATGTGCGCTTTTTCTTAGTTTTTTAGCTGGAGCAGCCACCAGTGTGGGAGGACTGCTTTCTTTCGTCGTTAAGAAAAATAATTTTGCAGCGCTGGCCTTAGGGTTGGGTTTTTCTGCCGGAGTTATGCTATATGTTTCTTTTATGGAAATGATGCCGGAGGCTAAAAGTTCTTTAGTCAATTTGTATGGAGAAAATGCTGGCGCGTGGTTGAGTGTGGGGTTATTTTTTGGTGGGATAGTTTTGGCTTGGTTAATAGACCGTTTTATGCCCTCTCATCATATTGAAGCAGATGCTTTGGAAAAGAAAAATAAACTCAAACATTTAGGCCTTTTTACGGCAATGGCATTGGCTATTCACAACTTTCCCGAAGGCTTGGCTACTTTTATGGCTTCTATGGAAAATATCACACTGGGTATTTCCATTGCCGTAGCGGTGGCGGTGCATAATATTCCCGAAGGAATTGCCGTTGCGTTGCCTGTTTATCATGCTACGGGCAGCAAAAGCAAAGCTTTTTGGTATAGCTGTCTTTCAGGCATGGCGGAGCCTTTGGGGGCTTTGCTTGGATTTATTATTTTTCGTTCTATTCTGCATGGAGCTGCTTTTGGCGTGATGTTTGCCATGGTGGCCGGTATCATGGTGTACATTTCTTTAGATGAACTGTTGCCCACTGCTCACGAATATGGTGACGGGCATCGGGTGATCTGGGGAGTTATCGGCGGAATGATGATAATGGCCTTGTCTTTGCTAATTTTTTAACATTTTGTGATACTTTTCTTTTTTTCGGATAATATTAAGTGAAGGAAACTTAAAACCGGAACTCAAATTTATGAATTTTGATGAAGTTTATAATCGTTTGTTTAAAGCGGTGCTTGCCTATGTAAGAGGACGGCTGAATTGTCAGCAAAGTGCAGAAGAAGTATGCTCTTTGATTTGGCAAAAAGCATGGGACAAGCAAGAGCAATTTAATCCTGAGAAGGGAATAGTGGACCAATGGATTTTTGGTATTGCCCGTAATGAGGTTAATAAGTATTTCACCATTTGGCGTATTAAGCGATTTTTTTCTTTAGCCGAAGAAGAGGAAAATTTGGTTTCAGCAGATCCCACTCCTTTTGAAATAATGGAACAAACGGAAAAAAATGCTATGCTGCTGCAGGCGTTTTCTCGGCTAAATCCACGGGAGAGAGATTTGATTTCTTTAAAATATTTTGCTCATTTTAATAACCGTCAAATTGCTCAAATGAGCGGACTAAGTGAAAGTAATGTAGGAACCATTTTAAATCGGGCTATACAAAAATTACGGGTTTATATGGAGGCATTATGAAGCTTTCAGAGGAAAAATTAGCCAACTTATGTCAAGAGATGGACTTAGATCCACAATGTCATTTGCAATACAAAATACAAAATCAGATTTGCGCAAAAAAATATTCTTTTAAAAGAAAAACGGTATGGGCGTGTTCGGCAGTTTTAATGGCGGTTTCGGCAGTACTGTTCTGGTGGCCGCGTACGTCTAGTCCATATTTGCCGGATCCGGCAGAGTTTAACCGGAAGAACTTTGCTTTTTATAGAGATCTGGCTTTACCCGGACAAGATTTGGGGATATCCTATGCGGATTTTACTCAAACGGTCCAATAAAGGAGAATGTTATGAAAAAAGTATTATTTTCGCTTTTATGCGTTTGTGTGTTGAATACGGTTTCTTTTGCCCAACGGGCAGATTTGCAAAAAATCCGTGAGGAAAGAGATCAAAAAATTTCTGAAATCACAGCAGAAGTACGTGATATAGAGGCGCGTTATTGGGCTAAAAGTGTTATTAATAAGACAACAACAATGGGAGAGTTGGAAAATTCTTCAAAAAATTGGTTGGGCGCGCCCCAAGAGCATGCCCGCTTGTTGGGTTTGATTAGAGAATATGTAGCCAACGGAAACACTCATATTACGGCGCAGGAATATGAAATGTTAGATGAGAATAGACGCAGAGTAAGGGAATTTTTGAATAACGGAAAAGAAAATCCTGCCGCTCGGATTTTGGCAGAGCGTAATCAAGAAATTAGCCGAATCTCTCAGCCGGTTGCGGACATTGAAGCGCGTTATTGGGCATGGCGTATAGCAAAGGTAAAAGATATTACGTTTGAAGATTTTGCCAGCAACGCACAAAAATGGGTGGGGGAAAGAGGCACTAACCAACTATTAATAGAGAAAGTAGAAGAAAACTTAAAGTCGGGTAATACCGCAGCATTGACCAAAAAAGAGCAAAAAAAATTGGACAAATCCAAGCAAGCAGTGAAAAAGTTATTTAAATAATCAAAACAAACCCCCAGTTAATTTGGGGGTTTGTTGCATTAATCTTTCAACTCTGTTCCTTTTAAAATTCGCCACGCGGCAATAATGCGGTAGGCTTTGAGTTTTTCTTCCATTTCTTTTTGTTGTTGCGGGGAAAGAGGGGGAAAATGAGCATCTAATAACTCATACTCTTTTATATTATGTGTACCCAAGGCATATGGGTTAATCCAATTATAAGTATGCAACCCTAGTGTTTGTCGGGATAAAATATCCTCTCCCAAAGCATAATAAGGGGTTCCTTTCGGCAGTATTAATTCTAAAACGGTAGCGGCAATATCCATGTGGCTGGCGGCAGCATGAGCAGGCAACATTTGTTTGGAAATTCCTTTTCCAAATATGACCAAAGGCACAGACAAACGTTCGTAAAGAGAAGGATTGTCTTTCAAGGTCCAACGTGCGGCATGGTCTCCTGTGATAATAAAAAGGCTGTCGGGATATTTTTCGTACATCTTTAAAACGAAATCCGTTAAGTGATGATCTGCATATTCAAAATGTTGTAAGCGTTGGAGAAACAGATTTTCATCGGAAATATCGTCAGGAAGAAGTTTCTTAAGTTCTTTTTCGTCCGTCAGTTCTTTTTCCTTTTTTGTGTCTAAAGTGTAAGGCGTGTGATTGGTGCTGGTAAGGATTAAATTAAAAGAAGGTTGCGGCGTAATTTTTTGCGCCGCATTTCTGAGCATCGTTTTATCCTGTACCCCCCACACACTTCCTTCTCCACCTAAATCGGCAAAATAAAAAGATTCGTCCATTTTTTGATGTTTCATGAAAGGACCAATATTTTCCCAAGATGGAAAACCACCATAGAAGAAGCGGGTTTTATAGCCTTGTTTTTTAAGTTGCACCGAAAGGGCAGTTTCGTAAGGTTCTTGGGCGGTAGGGCGATTGGCAGTCAGCAAATTAATCTCCGGCATTCCCAATAAAATGGAAGTGATGGCAAACATCGTTCCGTTGGAGGCAGGTAAAAACTTGTCAATCAAAATAGCATTCTCTTTTTGCAAAATGGATTGAATCCCTTTGGAAATAGGCAAATGACGGTAGTTTTTTAATAAGGGCCAAAGCATATAGTTTTCCGCTACAATGACGAAAATATGCTGTGGTTTTTGGATTTTGGCTCCTTGTGCTTTTTTTTCTAAAAAGGGAATCAAAGAATCCTCATTATACTTATCCGTACCTAACAGGTAGGCGGCTGCTTTTCTCACATCTTCAGCGTTGATATCGGCTGACATTTTGGCAAATTGCTTATAAATACGGCTGGCTTTGTAAAGGGCTTGTATGTCATCTAAAATGGCTTCGTTTAGCAGGTGTTGACTCATGCGGGCGGCATTTTTCCAGTAAATAGAGCCATTGAAATCAAAACTGCCTCCTCTGCGTACAAATACAGCAGCGGGAACCAAAAAAATACAAATCAAAACCACATATAAGGTTTTTCTTGCAGAGGCGGCACATTTTTCTCCCAATTTTTTGCCAAAAATCAAAAAATATTTAAGAATAAAGCAACCTCCGGCCGCTTGTAAAAGAGCCACCAAAGATCGGCCCAGCGCATGATGTTGGTCAATGGCTGTCATCACAATAGCCCACATATCATCGTGTACGGTATTGAAGATAAAAGGACTAAAGGCATTTTGAAATTCTTGGTAATAGGCTAGGCGCGTTTGAAATAAAAAGGCAAAAATTAAAATAACAAAACTACCGTATAAAAAACGGAATTTATTGGCCTTGTAAGAGGGGAAAATCTGTTTAAGTAAAGTGCCCAATACAAATGATGGCAAAAAGAAAGCACCTGCCGTTTTAAGTCCGATACGTAGACCATACCACATGGTGAACAGAATATCCTGTGGCGTGGTGGTGGCTAGCAGTTGATCTCTAAAAAGAAAGATAAATGCAGCCCTGTATATAGACAACATAAAAAGCAAGAAGATGAAAAACAAAGCATCCTGTGCAAAGTTTTCCAAGAAAGAAGAACGACGAGAAAAGTTTTTTTTCATAGACTTCTTTTTATCAGGATCTAAAAACAGAACTGTCCTTTTTCATAAATCAATACTTTTTTGCCGTTTTTAAGCATGGCATGTACAGTTTTATTTTCCGTATTGATTAAATCCCAGTGTAGGGCTGATTCGTTGTAGCCTAACTTTTCTTTAAGTTTTTTATCAAGTTTGCTCATATCTGCGGCATAAGTGTCGGCATAACTTGAGCCTACGGCGACGTGACAATTGCCGTATTTCCCTCCAAAGTTTTCATCAAACAAAATATCAGCCATAAATTTATCAATTTTGGAAAAACGTCTGTCGGTTAACGAAAATTCTCCTATTTGGGCGGCTCCGCGGTCCATATCCAACATTTTACGCAAATAATTTTCACCTGCTTCGGCGGTTGCTTTGATGGCTCTGCCGTTTTTAAATTCAAGGCGAACGCCTTTTACATAGTTGCCCGTACGGTAAGAGGATAAATCTGCAAAATACACCCCTTTCGTTCCACGCCAATCAGGGGAAGTAAAAATTTCAAAAGAAGGAATATTATTTCCTCCACCTGAAATAAACTTTCGCTTTTCTCCTAACAAAACTTCAAAATCCATATTTGCAGATTGCACATGAAGCGTATTAATTTTAAGACCATTTAACCATTGTCCGATTTCCGTAATTTGGGCCATGACTTCTTTCCATTTCTTTACAGGATCCTTTTCATTTAAAAAACAGGCTTTGGCAATTTGTCCGGCATATTGTTTAAGCGTGAGGCCTGCTTTTTGAGCCAATTCCTCGGTAGGATAATTGCACAAAGTCCAAGAAAAAAGACCGGCTTGTTCGGTTTTATCCAAAATTTCACGCAGGCTTTTGCGCGCTACGGCAGCGGTGCCGATTCTGGTGGGATTGACGGTTTTTAGGGCGGTCAAATCTTCTGGTGCGTGCAGGGCGATCAATCCATTTAAAGATTCCTGAAAAGCCTCCTCCCCTGCAGTGATATGTTTGAGTTGCTTATCATCTGCTAAAGTATAAAAGCTGCGTTGAATTTCTTCGGGCAGAGTAGTTCTGACGATAGGCAAATATTTTTTACTTAATAATCTTTCATAAATAGCATGTGCCAACGGTAAGGCGGCTTTGTCATAACGGACTAACACTTGATCATACTTTTTAAATTTTCCTCCGCGTCTGGCATTTTCCATCGCCCAAATCATAACATCGGCATATTTTGCCAATTGTGTTTTTGTAAAAATCATAACTTCCCCCTTTTCTGCGTATAATGTTATAATAGCAAATATAGGTTGTGAGGCGAAAAAAATGAAAAAAATATTATTTTTTACCGTTTTGTTTTTTGGTTTTGTGCCACTTTGGGGCGGAATCTCTCCAAAACCGGAAATGGAGTTTTCTTTTCAATATCAAATACCGCAAGCACCGGCTATTCTTCCTGCTACGAGCGAACAAATCCAATGCAAAGACAACCAATGTATCGGGCAAGAGCCGTTGGGAGTGTATGGAATTCAAAAATTGTATTGTAAGCAAAACGGTTGTTTTTCAATTGCTTACGAATATGCTCCGTTTCAAAAGTTGATTGTTGATTTTTCCGACGGGGTCAAAAGAGAAAGTAATGTTTTTGCCACACCTTCAAAATTAAGAAATAGTTTTGTGGTGACGGTAAGAGAAAATGATTTGTTGGTTTCTCCGTCTTCTCAGCCTCAGAAATTCAATGCACTGTTGCGTGCTGATGCATGGGCTTCTTTAATTATCATATTACTTATTGAATTGATAGCGGCCTTTGCTTATCTATTTTATACGCAAAAGAGTTATCGTGTGCTTTATTCTGTGATATTGGTCAATTTGATTACAATGCCTCTTTCTTGGCAAGTTTTGGCAAAAGTAGTGACGGTTCCTACCTTAATTTGGCTTTTTAGTTTGGTTTTTGAAGCCTTTTTTATATGGTTATTTAACAGAAAAACACTTACACTGCGTAATGCCTCTATATTAAGTTTGGCTATCAATGTAAGTAGTTATTCGGTAGGGATAATGATTTCTTTTTTGATTGCGCCTTATTTGTTTTAATGATAAAAAACCCCGCCTTGGCGGGGTTTTTTTATCAGAGATTATAGACTTTTTTGATACAGACGGTATCGTTTTGTCTGGCGGCAGCCGGCTTCGGTCATGGCGCGGATAATACCGTCATTATCCTCTAAAATCCAAGAAAGTTCTGCTTCGTCCCAAATGGCTACCCCATAATCTACGATATGTTTGATCAGCACCAAATCAATGCCTCTTTTACGGTAGTTGGGGTCAATGCCCAGCATAATTAACCGCGCATCGCGAATTTTGGGCCATTTGAGCAAGGCTTTTACAGTGCGGAAAGGATTACACAAAGTGCCACGTAAAATTTGAAGCACGTGGTTCATATTCGCAATAGCAATATAAAATCCGGCCGGTACACCATCTACTTCGGCTATACAGGTGCCTTCCGGCTTTACAATCCATTTTAGTTCTTCTACCATATCCTGAATTTCCTGTTCGGAAATGGGGGTGTGTCCCCAATTTGCGGCCCAAGCATCATTATAGATTTTACGAATGATAGATGCTTCTTGCTTTAAATTTTTAAGGTTTAATCGGCGCAGGGTAAGCCCCTTTCCTCGTGCAGCGCGTGCGACAATTTTTTCAAATAGAGGGGAGAATTTGTCTTCTTTGCTGCGGTGAAAAGCCAGCAAATCTTTTACTTTACTAAATCCCTCTTTCTCAATTAACTCCATATAGTAAGGGTAATTGTAGGGCATCATGATAGAGGGCATAGCGTCAAAAGAGTCGGTCAATAAGCCATATACATGGTTGCTGGAAGGATTAGCCGGCCCGCGTACGGCCTCAACTCCTTGAGCGCGGAGCCATTTTTCACCTTCTGCAAACAGAGCATGTGCTACTTCCTGGTCATGGATGGCATCAAAAAATCCGAAAAACCCGATATTTTCTTTTTGATACTCATTGTACGTGTCATTAACCAAAGCACATAAGCGGCCTGCCACTTCACCGTCTTTGTACGCGAGCAGCAGTTTCCTTCTGGCGTGAGTCCAGAAGGCATTTTCCGGTTTTAAAAGTTTTAGGGTATCGGCTTTTAATTCACCCACCCAGTAGGGGTTGTTTTGATACAACCGGTAAGGAAAATGAATAAAAGTTTTTAAATCTTTTTCGGCGTCTTTGATGACTATTTGACTCATATCTTCTCCAAAAAGAAAACCCCTCCGACAAGAGGGGTTTTGTAAAAGACTATTTAATAATGCCGATGGCACGACCCGCTTGGGCAAAGGCATCGATGATTTTTTGCACGTGTTCATCCGTATGCGTGGCCATCAAGGTTAAGCGCATTAAGGCTTTTCCGGGAGGAACGGCCGGGCTGACTACCGGATTGGAGAAAATGCCGAGTTCATGCAAGGCTCTCCACATACGGAAGCAGTTTTCGTTGCTGCCCACATGTACCGGAATGACCGGCGTGGTGCTGGTGCCTAAATCATAGCCCAAGTCACGCAAGCCCTTTTTCAAATTATCCGTCATGCGGAATAAATTATCGCGGCGGGAAGTATCATTTTCAATAAGTTCCAACGCTTTATTAATAGAAGCCACAGAAGCCGGAGGCAAAGCGGCGGAGAAAATTTGACTGCGTGCACTGTGACGGATGTAGTGGATAATATCAGCATCACCGACCACAAAACCACCTACAGTCGCGAAGGTTTTGGAACAGGTGCCGACCACCAAATCCACTTCGCCGTTTTCTAAACCAAAGTGTTCACAGGTACCGCGACCGGTTTTGCCCAAAATACCGGTGGCATGAGCATCGTCTACAATAATGCGGGCGCCGTATTTTTTGCCGATTTTTACAATTTCCGGCAAGGGGCAGATGTCCCCTTCCATACTAAACACACCGTCTACAATAATGAGTTTACCTGCTTCTTCGGGCAATTTGGCGATAACGCGCTCTAAGTCGGCCGGATCATTATGTTTAAAGCGCACCATTTCACCATCGGAAAGTTTTACGCCGTCTAAAATGCTGGCATGGTTCAACTTGTCTACAATGGCGTAATCCCCTTTTTTCAAAAGACAACTGACAACACCCAAATTCATTTGATATCCGGTGGAAAAGATAAGTCCGGCTTCTTTACGTTTGAAATTGGCGATGCGTTGCTCTAATTCATCTTGGGCTTTGGTATTACCATTTAAAAAGCGAGAACCGGCACAACCCGTACCATATTTAAGGGCTGCTTCGGAGGCTGCTTTTTTCATTTCGGGATCATTGGCTAAGCCTAAGTAATTGTTGGAGCCGGCCATGATGTAGGTTTTTCCGTTTAAGACGATTTCAGGCCCTTGAGCCGATTCAATCGGTTGAAAATAGCCGTAAATGCCCATGCGCATGGCTATTTTGGCATCTTTAAAGTTTCTGCATTTTTCAAAAATATCAGACATGTTCTTTTCCTTTTTGTACAAAACTACTTTTGTACTTTCTTAATAATATTAGTAGTAGAGCGTCCTTTGAGTAAGGCAAAACGCACTACTTTTTTTGCAAATTCACGACCCACGATTTCACTGGGTTTATAATCTCCGCCTTTGACTAATACATCGGGGCGGACAGATTTAATAAGGTTGTAAGGGGTGTCCTCCGTAAAAACAGACACCGCATCCACAGATTGCAATGCCGCCAATACAAGCGCGCGGTCAGATTGTTTATTAACCGGACGAGTGGGGCCTTTTAAACGGCGGACGGATTCATCGCTATTAATACCCACCACCAATACGTCCCCTTTGCTGCGAGAAAACTCCAACACGCTAACATGTCCGGCATGTAAAATATCAAAACAACCGTTTGTAAATACAATCTTTTTGCCGGCTTGTCGTTGTTTCTCTACCCAGTTGGAGAGTGCACGACGGCCTAAAATTTTATTTTTTGCTTTCGTCATTTTTTTCCGCCGTTAACATTCTTTCAATGAGTCCCGTATCCATATTTCCGGCAATAAAATCTTCATTTTTCAAGATTTTCTGGTGAAAGGGAATCGTGGTTTTTACACCGGAAATTTTAAATTCGCCCAAGGCACGTTCGCTGCGTTTTAATAATTCTTCGCGATTGGGGGCAGTGACAATTAACTTGGCAATTAAACTGTCATAATAACTGGGAATGGTATATCCCGTATACATATGACTGTCTACGCGAATGCCCAAACCGCCGGAAGGAATCCATTCTTCAATCGTTCCGGGACAGGGGGTAAAATTGTTATCGCTATCTTCGGCATTGATACGATGCTCCACCACATGAGCACGAACAACAGAGGCCTCTTGTTGTGTGATGGAAAGGGGCATTCCTTGTGCAATTTCAATTTGCAATTTTACTAAGTCTTGCCCACATACTTCTTCCGTCACGGGGTGTTCCACTTGAAGGCGAGTGTTTACTTCCATGAAATAAAAGTCTTTATTGGGGGCCATTAAAAATTCGACGGTTCCTACCCCATGATAGTTGGCGGCTTTGACTAATTTAACGGCCGCTTCCTGCAGTTTTTTGCGTACTTGTGCAGTGACAAAAGCGGAGGGGGATTGCTCCACCAATTTTTGATGTCTTCGTTGCATGCTGCAGTCACGCTCGGCAAAAGCAACAGCATTTCCGTAATTGTCTGCGGCTACTTGCACTTCAATATGGCGCGGATTTAATACTAACTTTTCAAAATAAACGCGATCATCGCCAAAATTGGCCTTTGCTTCGCCTTGAGCCGTTTTCATCATTAAGTCCAAATCTTTTTCAGACAAACAGGCGCGCATGCCTTTCCCGCCACCGCCCAAAGCTGCTTTAATCATGATGGGATAACCGATTTTGCGAGCGACTTCTTTATAATTTTTGCCCACCACACCGTCTGAACCCGGTGTAATGGCCACCCCACCTTTAATGGCTATTTCTCTGGCTGTACTTTTTACACCCAACATGCTGATAGATTTGGCAGTAGGGCCGATAAAAGTAATACCGGCTTTGGTGATAGCATCGGCAAAATCTGCGTTTTCAGATAAAAATCCATAACCGGGGTGAACGGCATCGGCCCCTGTTATTTTGGCAGCCGTCACTACGGCATCGATATTTAAATAACTCAAAGAAGAAGGGGCCGCCCCGATGCATACTGCTTCATCGGCCATACGTACGTGCAGGCTGTTTCGGTCCGCTTCGGAATAAATGGCTACTGATTTGATCCCCATTTCTTTAAGGGTACGAATCACGCGTAAGGCGATTTCTCCGCGATTGGCAATCAATACTTTTTTAAAAGGTTTAATGGTAATTTTAGCCATATTGTCCTCTAGGGTTCAATAAAGAAAAGAGGTTGGCCAAATTCTGCAGGCTTGCCGTCCTCAATGGAAATAATACGCAACACTCCGGACACGGGGGCAGGGACAACATGTTTCTCAAAGGCACTTTCAATCAGGCCTAAAGACTGCCCTTCTTTGACGTTTTGCCCTTCTTTTAAAGATAAATTTTTTCCTTTGTCAGCCCCATGATAGATGCCTAAGGCGGGAGCCGTCACTGCCGTTAAATGACAAGTAAATTTAGCAGGTTCCGGCAGTGCTTGCCGAGTTTTAATCTCAATGCAATTATGATCTTTTTGATAGCAAAACTCGGCCAAATCGGTCGTTTTAAGCCAGTCGGTAATTTCGGTAATAAGTTTGGTGTCCATATATACCTCGCTGCGGCTGTATAAAATTGATTACTTTTATTTTAGCATTTTTGAACTTGTCGGTGGAAATCTCCCCTAAAAAAACTAATCCTTTTTTTCTCTTTCGTAAAAGAAAAGAGATTTTTATACTTAGGTAAAAAGGGGGGAGTATGCAAATGGCAAAATTGATAATGTGGTTGTTTATCTGTCAGATTCCGGCTCTGGTAGGCATGGGAGCCGTGCGGGGAAACATGGATTGGTATCATGCGTTGAGCCAACCCATTTTTGCACCGCCGGATTGGACTTTTTCGGCTGTATGGGCCATTTTATATGTGCTGTTGGGGGTGGTTGGGTATTTGATTACGCGTGACGGTATAAATTACAATAATCGCCTTACCGTTATTTTGTTTGTGGCACAGTTAGTGATTAATGCGTCTTGGACACCGATATTTTTTGGCCATCAGGAAATCGGCCTTGCATTAATCATTTTAAGCATCATGATTTTTTTAACGGTGTGGTTAATGAAAAAATTGTGGGCGCCGCAACATCAGGCCTTTTGGCTTATGCTTCCATATGGGTTGTGGTTGTGCTTTGCCTGGTGTTTAAATTATGCGATATTGGTATTAAACTGATGAAAAGGCCCTCTTAACGGAGGGCCTTTTTAAGTGAAGCATTATTTTTTGGTGTTTTTGTATTTACTGAATAAATCAATTCCTAATTTCATGGCTTTGTAAAAAGTACTGTCCAAAGCAGAGGAAACATTGTGCAACAGGTCAAAAGTGCTTTGTGTTTTTTCCACATTCTCTGCCGCCAATATACTCAGATACTCCACCGATTCGGCGGTTCTTTTAATTTGTAAAAGTGTCAAAACCGCGTAAATGACCAGCACCACAAAGGCGCAAACGGCAATTAATGTCATGATTTGGTAAAAGTCCATATTCTCTACCCCCTTTTTCTTTCATTAAACAAGTTTACGGGATTTTGGTCAAGGCAAAAATAGGATTAAAAAGGTATAAAACGCTTGATCTTATTTTTGCGGCAATTCCACAAAAGTGACAGATCGTCCGTTTATAGAAGTGATCATGGCCTTGTGCCCGCTTTTTAATTGAACGCGCATTTGCGGTGTCCCTTCGGCAATTTGATCCAACAAGAGATTTTGCAGATAACCGATATGATCTAATATCTTTTGGTCTTTCGGATTTAAAAACAGAACTTGTTGATAATCTTCCAATGCTCCTATTAAATCGTTCATCTTCTTTTTGATGTCTGCACGCATACCATAACAAATCGGCTGATTGGGGGCTTTTTCAACGGCTTTGTCTGTGCAGTTTAAAGCCTCCTGATATCTTTTTTGCAAATAATAAATTTCTCCCATATCCAAAAAGCCCCCGATGTAATTTGGATTTGTTTCTACGGATTTTTGATAATCTTGCAAAGAACCCTCTATATCTTTCAGCCCGCGTTTTGATGCAGCTCTTTGGGCATAATAAATTTCTCTTGCACTTTCTCCGGCCAAAGTAATGGCTTGTGTGCAATCTTCCACCGCTTCTTGATACATTTCCAACAAATGATATATGCATGCTCTTTTATAATATAGTTCGGGCTCTTTTTCGCATACGGCAATCGCGCGGGAATATCCTTGCAAGGCCAAATCATAATTTCCCAATACTTCGTTGGCATATCCCCATAATTGATGAGGCTCCGGATTAAGCGGGGCTAACGCAGATGCTTGCTGAAGCAGAGTTTCAAACGAAGTTTTGCATAAGTCTTGCGGTTCGGATTTGTTCCATAGAATAACTGCTTTTAAATAATAAAATTGTGCCGTTTCGGGATAAATTTGCAATGCCTTGTGGCAAAGTTGTAAGGCTTTATCTAAATCGTTTTCCATTAATTTTTCAATTTCAGAAATATAATTCTGTTCGGACATTTTCTGTTTCTCCGTAAAATTTATTTTTCGATTTATATATAAGGGGCATTGTATAAAATTTCCATAAAAAAAGAAAAACTTGACAGGAGGCTAAAATAAATAGTAAAAATTCTTAATAAGAGAAAAAAGAGAACATATATTTTAATTTTTTGAAGGAAATTAAAATCTGATTTCTCCGACGGTAAAAAATAAAAAATAGTTGCCCGAAAAAAATGTTTTTAGACGTGATTTGCATTTTTGCTTTTATTATGTAAAAATTTTATTGTCGCAGTTTTTTCAAACTTTGCGACCACTCAACTCACAGGAAATAGATCATGGAAAACGTAGAAGTAATTACTAATATCGTCAAAAGAGACGGTACTATCCAACAATTTGATTCTAAAAAAATTACCAAAGCCATTGCTAAAGCTGGGGAAGTGACGGGCGAATTTGATATTGAAACGGCTAAAAAACTAACCATTCGTGCCATCAATATTATTCAACAACTTTATTCCGACACGACCCCTAACGTAGAAAACGTACAAGACATTGTGGAAGATGTATTGTTGACATCCAATTATCACAAAACGGCCAAAGCCTATATTTTGTACCGAGACCAGCATGCACGTATCCGTGAGATTTCCTCTAAATTTAACGTGGACCTGGTGGACCAATATTTGCAACAGTTGGACTGGCAAGTAAAAGAAAACAGCAATATGGGTTATTCTTTACAGGGGCTCAATAACTATATTTCCTCTGAAGTGAGCAAAATTTATTGGCTTAATAAAATTTATCCGGAAAAAGTCAAACGCATGCATAGCGAAGGCGATATTCACTTGCATGATTTGGGTTTGTTAGGTGCCTATTGTGTGGGTTGGGATTTGCAAGATTTATTGTTAAACGGTTTTACCGGTGTAGTGGGCAAAGCCGAAAGTAAGCCTGCCAAGCACTTCCGCACGGCTTTAGGCCAAGTGGTCAATTTCTTTTATACCTTGCAAGGCGAAAGTGCCGGTGCACAGGCATTCTCCAACTTTGATACTTTGTTGGCTCCGTTTATTTATTATGACGGATTAACCTATGAAGAAGTAAAACAAGCCTTACAAGAATTTTTGTTTAACGTAAACGTGCCGACCCGCGTGGGTTTCCAAACGCCGTTTACCAACTTAACTTTAGATTTGAATGTTCCTTCTTATTATAAAGATCAGCCGGTAATTATCGGCGGAAAATTGATGGACAAAACATACAAAGAGTTCCAAAACGAAATGGACCTCTTGAACCGCGCTTTCTGCGAAGTGATGCTTGCCGGTGACGCCAAAGGCCGTGTGTTTACGTTCCCGATTCCGACCTACAACATTACCAAAGATTTTGATTGGGATAACCCGAAATTGACCCCGTTATGGGAAATGACGGCTAAGTATGGTATTCCGTATTTTGCCAACTTTATCAACTCGGATATGAACCCCGAAGATGCTCGTTCCATGTGTTGCCGTTTGCGTATTGATAACCGCGAATTGCGCAAACGCGGAGGCGGCTTGTTCGGTTCTGCTCCGTTAACGGGTTCTGTGGGTGTGGTGACAATCAACTTGCCACGCTTGGGGTATTTATCTCAAAATGAAGAAGAATTCTTCAAAAACTTATTAGACCGCATGGAAACGGCCAGAGAAAGTTTGGAAATCAAACGTAAAGTCATTGAACGTTTCACGGCGGCTAACTTGTACCCGTATATGAGCTTCTATTTACGCAGCGTCAAAGAACGCTTTGGCAAATATTGGACCAATCACTTCTCCACCATTGGTTTGGTGGGCTTGAACGAAGCCGCCATCAATCTTTTTGGAGAGGATATCGGAACGGAAAAAGGACGTGCTTTTGCTGAAAAAGTACTGACCTTTATGCGCGAGACATTGGTTCGTTTCCAAGAAGAAACGGGTAATAATTACAATTTGGAAGCCACCCCGGCCGAAGGTACCTCCTACCGTTTGGCCAGATTGGATAAAGAACATTATCCGGAAATTATTTGTGCCGATGAGTCCATGTATAAACAAGGCCACCCGCCTTTTTATACCAACTCTTCCCAGCTTCCGGTCAATTACACCGATGATGTATTTGAAATGTTAGACCTGCAAAGTTCCATTCAGGCTAAATATACCGGTGGTACGGTGCAACATATTTTCACGGGTGAGCGTATCAAAGATTTAGAAGCCATGAAGAAGTTTATCAAAACCGTCTGCGAAAGATATGTTTTGCCATACTTCTCCATCACACCTACGTTTAGCGTCTGTCCTAAATGCGGATACATTGAGGGGGAACATTTTGAATGCCCGAAATGTAAGTCCGAACGGATGCAGGAGTTGGAACGTCAGGTCCGTTTATTAGAAGAGCAACTTTATAGCAAATAATCTATAGTTATTGCTTAAAAGTCCCTTTTTAGGGTTAGTGTCTAACCCTTAAAAAGCAGTTCGGCTTTGTGTCATAAATGCTAAAATATGGATGTTCTGCCGAACAGAAGTAAAAGTCTAGGAGAGTTCCCATGACCGCTGAAGAAAGAAAAATTGTTGAAAATAAAATCTCTGAATTAAAGAAACAAATGGCCGATGTGCACGGTTCTAAATGTGAAGTTTATTCCCGTGTGGTCGGATATCTCCGCCCGGTGCAAAACTGGAACAAAGGTAAAAGAGAAGAATTTACCATGCGTAAGACCATGACCAATGTGGATTCTTGCTCTTGCGGTTGCTAACTTTTTACGTTTTTAGCCTGATATGAAGATTGGGGGTTTGATTAAGTTTACGTTGATTGACTATCCGGGCCATGTGGCGGCGGTGGTGTTTACGCAGGGCTGCAACTTTCGGTGTCGGTATTGTCATAATCCGGAACTTGTCTACCCCCATCTTTTACAATCATCCGTTCCCAAAGAGGATATCCTTTCTTTTTTGCGTAAACGCAAAGGTACGTTGGAAGGGTTGGTGATTACCGGTGGAGAGCCCGTCTTGCAAGCGGGATTAATTGATTTTATGGCAGAAGTAAAAGCCTTAGGATATAAAATCAAGTTAGATACCAACGGTACCAGGCCGGAAGTATTACAAGAAGCTTTAGACAGACAATTGGTGGATTTTGTGGCGATGGATTTAAAAGCGCCGCTAGAGAAGTACTCTTTAATTACAGCAGTGGAGTTCGACCCGAAGATTATCCGAAAAAGTATGGATATGATTATGGCTTCAGGTGTGCCGTATGAGTTTCGCACGACTTATGACAAAGAAGTGCTGACGGATGCAGATATCCAGGCCATTTCCGACAGTGTCGGAGGGAAGAACTATCGTGTGCAGGAGTGTTTACCGGTAAAAGAGAAGTCGGCTTTAAAAGTCCTGCACGGTGAAGTGTAAACTGAAATCTTACCATAAGATCTGGCAAATTTAAACCGTTCCGAAAGGAGCGGTTTTTTATTATTTTAAGGAAAAACAGCTTGGCAACAAAGTAAAAACTCCTCATCTAAAAGATATCTTTTAAAATTATTAAAAGTTCTTCTTCGTCAGATTAAAACATTTGGAAAATGATAGGGAATTTCTGGGATTGGTAAAAAATCAAAAACCCGCGGTGGGGGTTGTCCGCGGGTCTAATTCCGGTTTTTCCGAGCGTTGGAGATACGCTTGGAAAAATCAGGGGGATACCAGTTTCTCCTCATCAGAAAACTCATCTCCCTCTGCCTTATGCCTTGCCCGAGCGGGCAAGTCCCCCAAGGCCAGAAATCTTTGCTATACCACTATTATAAAGGGTTTATAATCCATCTGCAAGCCCTAAAAAGTAATTAGATGAGAGAAAGTGTCCGTCGGTTTGCTGACTTCGTTTTTTTCGGAAAAACTTTATATGTAGATTAAAGAAGAAAAAACAGCCGAAAATATTTTCGGCTGTTTTTAAATCAAAGAATCTGCTATTTCCCTTCCGTGACCCGTTTCCAAGCGTTTTCAAAGTCTGTGGGAACAGGAGCCTCAAATTTCATAGAACGTCCGTTTAAGGGGTGTTTAAACTCTAAACGGCGTGCATGTAGCATCAGTCTGTCGGCTGTTGCACCTTTATACAACCAATCTCCCAGTACAGGATAGCCCAGCCAACTTAAATGTACGCGTAATTGATTAGTGCGCCCCGTACGCGGGAAAAGCTCTACGTAGGTAAATCCGTTTTTGCGCTCTAATACATGATAATCGGTAATCGCTTCGCGGCCGACATCAGAGGCTTTTATTTTGCCACCTGCTACACGCCCGATAGGTACATCAATCGTGCCGTTATCATCGGGGATTAATCCACAAGCAATAGAGTGGTATGTTTTGTTGACTTGGCGACTGGCAAAAAGTTCCACCATTGCCTCTTGAAATTCTTGATTTTTGGCAATAAGCATTACGCCGCTGGTTTCGCGGTCCAAGCGGTGTACCAAACCCGCGCGGTCTATATTTGAGTCAAAACCTTTTGGCGGATTGGCTAAAATGATAGAAACCAATGTTTCTTCAGAGGCGAAAACAGCTTCCGGATTTTCTTCCCAAATGGGACTTTGCGGATGTACCAACATACCGGCAGGTTTATTGATGACAAAATAATCTTTTCCGTCTGCAATAATCAAATCTGACAGTTTACTTTTGTGGTCTTGTGCGCAAGGCATTTCTATTTCCACTCTTTCTCCTTCTTGCAAAGGCCAAGATGGTTTTACGTTTTTTCCATTGACGGTAATTTTGCCGTCTTTAATCATTTTTTGCACCAAAGCACGCGAAAACTCAGGCAATTCGTCTGTCGCAAAAACATCTAAACGTTTGGAATAACCGACAAAATCTAAAATTTTTTTCTCAGCCATTTTTTTTATCCTTTTTTAAAAATATCCATACGCAAATCACCAGCAAAACTGCCGTAGCGGAAATCAACTGTGAGGGGGAGAGCCCCAGCCAGAATCCTCCGCGAAAGTCCCCGCGGAAAAACTCTATCACAAAGCGTATCGTGCAGTATCCCACAATATAAGCGGCCAATACTCCGCCGTTTTTATGCGGTTTTTTATAATAATGTTGTAATATAAAAAATAAAATCAAATTGGCCACCACTTCATAGAGTTGAGTGGGGTGTAAAGGCGTGGCTTGAAACTGGGGGGGAACTAAAGTGTGCGGATGGGTAAAACTTACGCCCCAAGGCATTTGGGTCGGTTTTCCGAAACAACAACCGGCCAAAAAACAGCCGATGCGTCCGATAGCATGCCCTAAGGGTAAACCCACCACAAAAAAATCAGCCGTTTTTAAGATGGGCAGATTCTTTTTTTTCATGTAATAGTACAGAGAAATCATGGCTGTTATGGCCCCGCCCAAGAAAACAAACCCGTAGCGGAAATTTTGGATAATGTATAATAGCCGCTCTGTAGTAGTGGCACCCATTTCTTGCCAAGATAACAATATATACAAAATCTTACTGCCGGCCAAAGCCCCCACAAAGGCAATGAAAATAAGATTCCAAAAAGTATCTTTATCTAACTTGATAAAATGCAGGCGCTTGAAAAGATAAAAAGAGGCAATCATATAGGCCAGTGCGGTCATTAAACCGTAGCTGGCAAATTCAAAAGAGCCTATTTTAAAAAGAATGGGGTGCATTACTGTATTACCTTTTCATCTTTGATGGCATTTCTCATAAAAGGGTTATGAATGCGTTCATAACCGATATAACTGGAGCATTTTCCACCGTAGCTATGTCCTGCAAAAATCTGTGTGTCTTCCGGCAGTTTGGAAAGATTGAGTAAACTTTTACGCATTTGGCGCGGATCAGAAGAGGGCAAATCTACTCTGCCGCAAGCTCCCGGAAAAAGGGTGTCTCCTGTAAAAAGGACATTGCCGATTTGCAGACAAACACAACCGGCCGTATGTCCGGGTGTTGGAATAATATGAATATCAAAGTGGCCGATTTTTACATTTTGTTCCCCATTATAGGTATGCAACACTTCTTGTGGCAATCCGCTTAAAGCTGTATCTTGTTCTTGTAAATAAGCCTTTAATCCATGATTTCGAAGCAAGGTTTCGCAGTCGCGCACGTGGTCGAAATGTCCATGCGTAAAAAAGACCGCCAAGAGGCTTAAGTCTTTTGTTTTTAAGGTATGTTCTATAAAATTCATATCCCACGCAGGGTCTATTAAAATGGCTTCTTTTCCTTGCGTGAGCAAATAAGTACAGTTGGCCATAGGGCCTAATTCCAAGACATCAATATTCATAAATGTTCCTATTTGTTTTTAAATCTAAACTCCCTTTCTCCAGCGGCGGACATGTGATATTTTACCCGCGCTAAGCGCTCTATATGGGCCGGATTTTGTTCCTGTAGAAGTTTTTGTTCGGATTTTAATTCTTCATATTTTTGGTCTAATTGTTCGCTGAGTTTTGTAAGACGATTAAGTTCCATTTTATTATGAATCAAATTTACAAAACTGTTTCCCAAAAACCACACAACCACTGCAATCACCCCTATGATGATTAGCAGTGGTTTTTTGTTTCTTTGTATGGTATCTAATAAATCATTCATTTTTTAAAAACGCTATCTTTGGCGTAGGACGCTTTTTTGCCAAGTTCGTGCTCTATTTGGAGCAGGCGGTTATACTTGGCAGTGCGTTCTGCGCGTGCAGGGGCACCGGTTTTAATGGCACCTGCATTGGTGGCTACGGCCAAATCGGCAATAAAACTGTCTTCCGTTTCTCCGGAGCGATGAGAAATGATACAGCCATAATCGGCTTTTTGGGCCTGCAAAATCACATCTATCGTTTCTGATACGGTACCGATTTGATTGGGTTTAATCAAAATAGCATTGGCGGCTTTTTGCTCAATACCCATCGTTAAACGATGTGGATTGGTGACGAATAAATCATCTCCCACCAGTCGGATTTTTGAGCCTAATTTTTGTGTAATATAATGCCACCCGTTCCAATCGTCCTCTTGCAAAGGGTCTTCAATAGAAACGATGGGATATTTCTTACACCAACCTTCATAAATTTTGCTCATTTGCTCAGAAGTGTAATCTTTTTTCTCAAAATGATATTTGCCTTTTTTATAGAATTCACTGGCGGCGCAGTCCATCGCTAAAGATATGTCGGTATGTTTTGCTTTTTTGCAAGCGCTCACTAAGGTTTTTAATACATCTTCGTGCTTGGCAATTTTCGGAGCAAAACCTCCTTCATCTCCTACGGCAATAACTTGACCTTGTTTTTTAAGAATTTCTTTTAAAGTTTGATATGTTTCCACCGCCGCTTGTAATGCCTGAGAAAAAGTTTTACTCTGTGTGGGAACAATCATAAATTCTTGTACGTCTAAGCCGGAATCGGCATGTTTTCCGCCGTTAATAATATTGAGCATTGGCGTAGGTAAAATATATTTTTTGGCGGTTAAACTGTATACGTGGCGGATATGCTGATACAACGGTCTTTTGGCACTCAAAGCGCCGGCGCGCAAAACTGCCATAGATACGCCCAACATAGCATTAGCCCCTAATTTACTTTTGTTGGCGGTGCCGTCTAAAGCCTGCATGCGGTCATCTACCAACCGGATATCATCAACTTCAATGCCGGCAATGCATTTGGAGATTTTTTGAATATTGCTGACGGCTTTTAATACCCCTTTTCCACCGTAGCGGGTGCCCCCATCACGCAGTTCCCACGCTTCGTGAGAGCCTGTGCTCGCACCACTGGGTACCATGGCTGAGGCTGATGTGCCGTCATCTAACACTACATCAACCGCCACTGTAGGAAACCCACGTGAATCCAATACTTCCCGTCCGATTACTTTTTTAATTTTAGACATACTCTCCCCCTATTAGTTGACAGACTAAACGATACTGTCTATAATTTTTTTGCCTTCCTTAATTAAAGTGGCAGGCAGTTTTTCGTCCGGAGCTTCTGCGTACAGACGAATGCGTCGCTCAGTGCTGGAAGGACGAATAGCCAACCAACTGCCACCTTTTAAAATAAACTTAAACCCATCGGTGGAGTCAATGCGCCACACAGAGGTTTTGTTGATGGATAAAGGGGGTTTGATATCCAAGCGTTCCATGATGCGGTTGATTTCGGTTTCAGTTTTGGGGATACTGACCTTTTGATCATACATGGGACGATATTTTTTGTAGAAATCTTTACGCAACTGTTTGAGCGTTTTTCCTTCTACTGCTAACATATCTACAATGAGAAAACAGGCCAAAAGGCCGTCTTTGTCGGGGATATGATTGGCTACGGCAATACCGCCGGATTCTTCCACACCCATGATGTATTGACCGGTGGTCATCAATTCGGTGATATATTTAAAACCCACCGGCGTTTCGCGAATCATCAATCCATGCGCTTTGGCCACTTGATCAAACAGTGTAGAGGTAATGACACTGCGTACGGCACGGCCTTTGAGTTTTTTGTTGCGGACCATGTGATCTAACAGCATGGGGCCTATTTCGTTGGGGGAGACCCATTCTCCGTCAGAATCAATCAAACCAAATTTGTCGCAATCCGGATTGCAGGCAATGCCTAAATGCATTTTTTTGGAAACTACGAGCTTTTTCAAATTTTCCAAACTGACAGGACCGGCGTTTGGCACTTTTCCTCCGAAAAGGACATCTGTTTTTTCATTAACGGCTTCCACTGTGACACCACATTTTTCAAGCGGTGCGCGAAAATAATATTGAGCGGTACCAAAAAGAGGATCTAATGCGATTTTGAGTTTGGCTTTTTTAAGTGCTTTTTGATCTAAGAGTTTTTCTAAATGAGTTAAGTACTCTTTTTTGAGCGAACCGGTGGGGGAGACCGCTTTGTTAAGATGGTCAAACTCTGTAGAAGATGCTTTCAGAAGTTGAGAAGATGCGCTTGGGGTGCGTTTTTCAATATCTTCTACGATTTCATTGTTAGCAATACCGCCATAATAGGCAATCCACTTCAAGCCACAGACATGGTAGTCTGCTTCACTTCCGGTGATAACAATAGCCCCTACTGCCGCTTCTTTTAATACGTTCCATTCCGCTACGGGAGTGGGTAAAGGCTCATCGGCCATTTTTACACTGATGCCGTTGGCCAACAGGGCATTGGCCGCTATATAAGCAAATTGTTTGGAAAGAAAACGAGTATCATATCCAAGAATCACAAGCGGTTTTTTGGGCTTTTTGCCTAAATCTTGGCAGTGTTTTTGATAACCCGTACCCTCAAAACCATAGAAAGAGTTTTCCAAAACATGGTCGGAAATCCCAAAAGCCAAACGTTGTACAGATTGGGCGGTTAACCCTTCTGCGATAACGGCTCTAAAGCCGGAAGTGCTAAATTTAATATCTTCGCTCATAGTGCAGGTATTATACTAAAAAAAAGGCATTTTTTCACTTTTTCTTACCTTATAATGCAAAAAAGAGGCTTATAAAAACCGAACTGCCCCCAAAAATGATAAAATAATGCTAACTTCATTTAGGAAAAAAGAAATGAATTTTGAATACGTTAAACAATTTGTTAAAGATGCCGGTTTGCCCAATTACCGCATTTCTCAGGTAAAAGATGCCGTATATAAAAATGGGATTTCTTCTTGGACGGAGGCTACTACCCTTCCGGCCGATTTGCGCGAAAAATTGGAAAAAGAGCGTCCTATTTTAAGTTTTACCGTCAAGAAAATGGTGTTTTCGGAGCAGGACCGCGTGGCCAAAGCACTTTTAAAACTTAAAGACGGCCTGCTGATTGAAACAGTTCTTTTAAAACCGCATGACGGTTGGAGTGTTTGTGTATCGACGCAAGTGGGTTGCGCGATGAAGTGCAGTTTCTGCAGTACCGGACGTATGGGTTTTAAACGAGATTTGACGGAAGAAGAAATAGCTGATCAGGTGCTGATGTGGTTTCAGTATGTAAAAAAAGAAAAAATCGGTGATCGTATTTCTCATGTAGTATTTATGGGAATGGGAGAGCCGTTGGTTAACTACTTAAACTGTGTCAAAGCAGTGCAAAATTTGACCAATCCCGATTTCTTGAATATCGGTGCGCGTCATATTTCCATTTCCACTTCCGGCATTGCAGACAAATTGCATAAATTGGCGGTGGATTTGCCTCAAGTTAATTTGGCAGTCTCTCTGCACAATGCCGACAATGATGAACGCAGTAAACTGATGCCCGTAAACAGACGCTATGATTTGGAAGAATTGCAAAAAGCGCTTGATGAATATTTGGCTCTGACGGGAAGACAAGTGTTTTTGGAATATGCCGTTATTGACGGAGTGAATAACAGACCGGAGCATATTCGTAAATTGGGCAAATGGATCAAAGATAGTAAGTTTAGTTATTTGCTACACGTTAATTTGATTGCTTGTAATTTGGGGCGCGGTTGCAAAACCGATGATCGTGCCGTTCAGGAAATGGCCGAATCTTTAAAAGCCATGAATATCGGTGTGACGATTCGTAAAAGTATGGGCAATGACATCAGTGCTGCTTGTGGGCAATTAGCGTCTAGAAATTAGGAGGAAGAAATGAAAAAAATATTTGTTTTATCGTTTTTTTGCACATTATTGAGCGCTTGTGCTACTTTAAATCAAGCCAATTTGGATTGGATTCCCATAGGGCCGGAGTTTGAGCCGACATTAGCAGCAGATATTGAAATTTTTACCGATAGAGACCAAATCCGTCGTCCATACGGCAACTTGGGCCTTTTACGTATTAAAAATTTAGAGCCGGATCGGGACAGTTTAAAACGCGGTGTACAGCGCGGGCGGAAGTTTGTGGCTTCCAAAGGCGGTGATGCTATGTTTTTGGGACAGTATAACAGTGGCGAAGACGGAGCCCCCAACCCGAAGGTGACTCTCATTATTTATGCCCTGAAATATGGGGATAATTTAACGGAAGCGGATAAAAAAGCCATGCAAGATTTTGAAGTGGAAGCCGCTTTGAATAACAGTATCGGTTTTTAATATGCAGAAAAAGAAAGCAATTGTTTTATTTTCCGGCGGATTAGACAGTACCACCTGTTTGTACTGGGCTTTAAATCAGGGATATGAGTGCGAAACTTTAACCGTTTCTTATGGCCAAAAACATGAGAGAGAGGTGCGTGCCGCCAAAGAAATAGCCAATAAACTCGGCGTGAAACAACATTTTGTGACACTTGATTTTCCGTGGCTTTCCAGCAGTTCTTTGGTGGATAGTAAACAAGAAATACCGGATTTGCCTATAGAAGAAATAGAAAGCGGCAAAATCCCTTCTACCTATGTGCCGGGCAGAAACTTGGTGTTTCTCTCTATTGCCGCTTCTTTAATGGATTCTTTGCATGCCGATGCAATCGTGGCAGGACCAAACGCGATTGATTTTTCCGGTTATCCCGATTGTACCCCGATGTTTTTTAAGTCTGTAGCAGAAGCCATTAACAGAGGTACGGAACGAGGAGTAAATCAAGGTGTGGAGGTGTTGGCACCGTTGATGGACTTAAGTAAGGCCGATATCGTAAAACTAGGCCATAAACTTGGGGTGCCTTTTGCGTTAACCTGGAGTTGCTATAATGGGGGGGATAAACCTTGCGGTTATTGTGACTCTTGTAAATTGCGTGCTCGTGGTTTTGCAGAAGCCGGTGTAATAGACGAATCTGTGAAATAAGGAGAAAAAATGAAAAAAATATTTTTAATTTTTTTGTTTTCTTTGATAGGTGTTTGTTTGCGTGCGAATGAAACCCAACAGATCCAAGAAGAAAAAAAGGATCCTGCCGTTGTGACACAATCACAAAGAAAAAAACTATTTAAACAACGCAATAAAGAAATCCGAAAATTGGTTAAAAAATATCGCAAGGCATCTGCAGAACAAAAGTCTCAAATTAAAACCCGTTTGTCAGAAATTGTTTCTCAAGCGACGGATGAAAGTATAGCGTGGTCTAAAGAGCGTATATCGGCAGAGAAAGAAAACTTGCTCCAATGGGAGAAAAAACTGCAAGAACAAGAGCAACATTTGCCCGAAGTAAAGGCACGTCGTGTAGACGAAATTTTAAGCGGAGAGGCTGAACGAAGGCATAAATTGGCCAAGAAACGTTGGAAAAAAGAACTCAAAGACCGCAAACAAAGAATGAAATAATTTAAAAAACCGCGCTAAAAGGCGCGGTTTTTTGATGAGGTGATCCTTCTAAATCAGGGAGAGATACCAGTTTGTCCTCACCAGCAAACTCATATCTCCCCTGCTCCCCCGTTTATCCCCTGATCGGTTGCGTCCTTGCGCGCAACATTTTGGCTGAAATCAATGCTGTGGACGAGGGTTCATATCATCAGTATAGCAGAAAGGAAAATATTTGCAAGAATCAAAAATTAATTAGATTAAAATAAAAATCCCCTGCTTTGAGCAGGGGATTTCTTGATATATCTTAAAATAATCCGGAACTTTCTAAAGCATTGAGTGCTTGGGCAATGTCACTCACCACAATAATAAAGCGTGCGTGGCCATGATTGCAACAGGCCCCGTAAATGGTGGTGATATTGATATTTTTCTTGTGAAGCACATCTCCGATATCCGTCACCACACCCAAACGGTCCGGCGTTTCTATACAAATGGCGTCTGTTTTTACGCTGGTATATCCGGCTTTTGTTAACGCATGGCTAACATTGGAATTATAATTTACGGCAGCGCGCACAATAGCGGAATCAAAACGAACGTCCTGAGAAATGGCAATCATATTCGTTTTTTCCTGCGTGAATAAACTGGCAAATTTTTTTAATGCACCCGGTTCATTCGGTATAAAAATACTATATTGTTTGACGACACTGATAGACATGATGTAATCCTCTTATCAAACCTGTACTTCCATAGGCGAAGCATTTTGATGTTCGCCGCATGCATCTTCTTTTATTATATCAAACATTTCGTGATGGATTTTACCATTTGTTGCTAAAGTTTGACGTCCGAAATCTTCCAATAATTTCCACTTTTTATTTTGATAGTCCGTCACTTTGCCACCGGCTTCTTCTAAAATCAGTTTTCCGGCTGCGATGTCCCACGGATTTAAAGAGTCTTCCCAATATCCGTCAAATCTCCCTGCCGCTACCCAACACATATCCAGCGCAGCTGAACCTAAGCGACGAATATCATGACATGAAAGGATAAATTTTTCAAAACGGTTTAAAAGAGATTTCATGCGTTTTTCTCTAACATAGGGAAAACCGGTCACTAATAAAGCGTTTTCTAGTTTTTTAACAGATGAAACGTGTATTTTTTTACCGTTTAAGCTGGCCCCTTTCCCTTTGCGAGCTAAAAACATTTCGTCCATGCACACATCGTATACTCCGCCTAAAATGATGTCATTTTTATAAGCCAATGCTACCGAAACGGAGAAATGTGGCATACTGTGTGCAAAGTTGGTGGTTCCATCAATAGGATCAACAATCCATTTATAATCCGAACCGGTATTTTTTAAACCGTTTTCCTCTGCTAAAAAATCATGATGGGGAAAATTTTTTTTAATGATTTTTAAAATAGCATTTTGACAGGCCACATCTGCCTGAGTGACCAGATTGGCTTTGGCCTTAAGGTCAAAGCCCACTTTGCCCAAATGACGGCGTGCTATTTTGCCGGCTGTTTGCAAACATTCTTTTAATGTGTTGAATTCCTGGTTCATTTTAATTTTAAGATTTCGGTTGATTTTAATTTTTCTTCCAAATACAGCATGGCTTTGCAGTCATCTTCGTTGTACATGAGTACTTTATTAAGCAGTTCCTCATTACCTGTTTTAAGCCAATTGGTAAAATAAACCATACTGTCCATTGCACCACAATCATCTTGTCTCCAATTAAAGCCAAAAGCTGGTGCCGCCGCTTTTAATGAAAAACTTGGAGCCGGCAGATAGAAGGCTTTTTGCGCAGCCACTTTTAAATCAAAACACAGGCTGACCAAACGGTTAAGTTTTTGTTCGTCATGTTTGTTTTCTTGGGCCATTTTTCGCATTTTTTTGGCTTCATATTCCGTCCAATGATAGAGGACAGTATTGTCGGGATCTTTTATATAGTCGTAAAACTGTTCAAAAATCTTAATTTCTTCTTGCGGTGTCTTGGCTACGAAAGAAACATATTTGTCTTCTTCTTTGTCCCAAAGACCAATTAAGTACACAAAAGAAACATTATCTTTGGTAAAGGTTTCAGTGGCTTCAAAATCAAAGTATAAATTATGTTTTTTAGCAGGTGGGGGAAAATGCCCCTCCTCTTTTAGTACCGGTTTATTATGCAAATAAGCAACAGAATTGTAATAAGCATCGGTGGCAAACGGTTCTTCCAACAGAGTGCGCAATTTTTCCAATCCGAAGCGGGCTACGTCATCGGTCGTGTTCATGCCGTAAATGCGCAGACATTGACGCATTTCGGCACTTAAAGCAGGCAACATTTGCAAATCTTTACTTTCCGCCACTACCTTGTTGGCATATATACGCCAGGGCGGATTGGCAGCTTTGGGTGGCTTGTGTGCTTCGGGGCGGACTTTGCCGCTGGCAATCATGCCAAAGTAGTTTAATTCACGCAATAGCCTCTGTTCGTGATCTAAATAATCCACTTGCACCGTTTTGGTTTTTAATTCCACTCTGGTATACCGGCAGGTATATTTTTGAATATCGGATAAAATGTGATTAAGTAAAGAAACTTGCAATGCGTAGTGCTCTTTTAAATCATGGGCACGTTTAAACTGAACAATGCGGTAATGATACGGCCCGAAGATACTTTTTCCCTCATCAATGCGCTGTAAAAGATTGATACTTCCGTATACGTTTTGCGGCAAATTCCATAAAACGGCATTGGCGATGGCCGGCTTTCCCTCTGCCATAGCGCGTAAGGTGTATTTAAATCGATCCGTTTCATTTTCGGCACGAATAAATTCCACACCCGGAAAATGGTTTTTAATCCAAATATCGCGGTTGTTTCTATCTGTGCGAACTTTTAAATTTTCATAACGGTTTAATTCGTGAACGGCACTTGCTTGCGGAGCATGAAAGGAACACCAAATACCGAAAGGGTCTTCTAATAAAGAAAACATTTTTGAAGCATTAAAATCGGTCTTGTCCGGAGCTCGTCCGGCAGAAAATTGGTCAAAAAGAGTGGTAATTAAGGTTTCGTCCATTACTTACATTGTATATCTTTTTGATGTTTCTTGCACTTTCTGTGCTTTGCAAGTTTGCAAAGAGAGAGAAAAAATCTCCTTTTCCATATAAAATATGATAATATAATGTATATGCTAAACGCTTTACTTTTTCAATTAATCGGATTTGTCGTGTGTTTTGTTTTGCTGTTTTATTTTACGGCAAAATATCGTGCCGCATTGGTACGTGAAACGGATTTGGATTGCCCGGTAGAAGATTTGACGGTGATGACGGTGGCAAAACCTGCCTTTGCTTCTCGCGCTTCGATTTTGAGTTCTTTGCAAAATACATCTGCCTTGGAAGTGGCTGATTTGAAAGAAAAAGTGAAAGAATTGCATTATCGTTTAGAAGAACAAAAATTAGCGCAGGATAAAAATAATGCCGAAATGGGCAAATTGGTAGCCCGTATGGAACAGCGCATTTCCACTTTTGAGCAAGAATATATCACAAAATTGCAACCGACTTTGCTGAGTCTGATTGAAGAATTGGAAAATATCAAATTATCGGAAAAGAAAGAAAAGTAAAAAAGGTGCCGATTTTGCAAAACCCGCTTTTTAAAAAGCGGGTTTTTTGTTTTTGTGTTTTAAAAAATAAGTTCAAAAAAATAAAATCTAATTTGTTGACTTAATTTTTGGAAAATAAAAAATTTAAAAAAAGGTTTTAAAATGGTCTTGTATCCCCCAAATTTAATATAATATATCCATATATAGAGTTTTACCAAAAACTCGGGAGACAAAATGAACAATAAAACCAAAGAGCCTATTGCTATCGTCGGCATTGGCGCCATCATGCCCGGAGCTTTAAGTAAAGACGAGTTCTGGAACAACATTCAATCTGGTAAATATTGCATTACAGAAGTACCTAAATCTTATTGGGATCCTGCTCTTTTTTACAGCCCCGATCATAAAGCCGAAGATAAACTTTATTCCACCATCGGCGGATTTATTCCTCAAGAATTTAAATTTAACTCCATTCAATACCGCATTCCACCTCAAATTGCCAAGCAAATGGATACGGTACAATGCTTAGCCATTGAAACCACCCGCATGGCTTTGGAAGATAGCGGTTATGATAAAAAAGAATTTGATCGCAACCGTTGTGCCGTTATCGTGGGGAACTCTTTAGGCGGTATGAAAAATGAAAAATCCAATACTCGCTTAAACAAGCCGTTCTTTTATGAAATTTTAAAAGAAACCCAAGTTTACAAATCTCTTACACCGCAAGCCGAAAAGCAGATGATGGCGGAAATGGACGAAAGTTTCCGTCAGAAATACACGCCGATTACCGAAGATACTATGCCGGGAGAATTACCCAATGTTATCGCCGGTCGTTTGGCCAATGTATTTGACGTGCACGGTACCAACTTTACCGTAGATGCTGCTTGTGCCACTTCGTTGGCTGCGGTGGATCAGGCCGTTAACGGTTTGCGCGAAGGTAATTTTGATATGGCCATTGTGGGTGGTGTAGATCAGATGATGTCTCCCTCTGCTTACATCAAATTCTGCAAAATCGGTGCCTTATCAGAAAAAGGTTCGTGTCCCTTTGATGCCAAAGCCGATGGCTTTGTAATGGCTGAAGGTGCCGGTACGGTGATTTTAAAACGCTTGAGCGATGCGGTAAAAGATGGCGACAAAGTATACGCCGTTATTCGTGCCGTAGGTGCTTCTTCTGACGGAAAAGGTAAAGGTATTACCGCTCCGAACCCGAAAGGGCAAAAAATTGCCGTCGAAAAAACCTTTGAACAGTTAGATTATACTCCGGGTGACGTGGGCCTGGTGGAAGCGCATGGTACCAGCACTCGCGTAGGCGATGCGGTGGAATTAAATGCATTGTATGAAATTTTCTCCCCGTATGCTAAACCGGGCACCATCGGTTTGGGCAGTGTAAAAAGCCAAATCGGTCATGCCAAAGCCGCTGCCGGTATTGCTTCTTTAATCAAGACTTCTATGGCCTTATATAATAAGGTACTGCCTCCTTCTGTAAATTTTGAAACCCCGAATCCGACGGTAGATTGGGCCACCAGCCCTTTCCGCGTGATTACCAAGGCCGAAGAATGGACCACCGATAAAGTGCGCCGTGCCAACGTATCCGCTTTTGGCTTCGGAGGTACTAACTTCCACGTTGCGTTGGAAGAAATGAATGACGGACTTTTGAAAAAGGAAACCGAAACCAAAGTCTGCTGTGAAAAAATTTCTACCCCCGTTGTTGAGGAGAAATCTGTAATGAATAGCAACAATTATGAGCTGCGTGTTCCGGGAGAAAAAATACAAGGTGATGTTTTGACTTTCTCTGCCCCGACCAAGCAGGAGTTGTTTAATGAATTGGGCAAAGCCGTTTTGGCCATTAAATATGACCCGACTTATTTACCCTCAATTTCCTATCAAAATCATATTCAAAAACCGCAAAAATTTGCTGTTTCCATCAATGTGGAATCGCCGGAAAAATTGAAAGATAAAATTGAATTTTTCATCAAAATTGCCAGCGGTCAAGACGTATGGAGTCAAGATTCCTTATATTTGAAAATGAAAGGAATTTATCCGTTTACTCCTAGTGAAATCAAACCGAAAGTTTGTTTTATGTTTCCGGGACAGGGCTCTCAATATGTAGATATGATGAAAGATTTGGCCTCTAAATATAAAGTGGTGCAAGATACTTTTGACGAGGCTGACCGCCATTTGATGAATATTTCCGGTCAAAATTTAACCGATACTTTGTGGAGTAAAGCTGGCGAAACCAAAGAGCAAATTGCCGCGCGTGAAGAAGCTATTCGCAAAACGGAAATGACGCAGCCTGCCATGTTGACGGCGGATATTGCCATGATGCGCTTGTTGTCTTCCTTCGGTATAAAACCCGATGTGGTAATGGGGCATAGTTTGGGTGAATATGCCGCTGCAGTAGCTGCCGGTATTTTTGATTTTGAAAATGGTTTAAAAGCTGTTTGTACACGCGGTAAAGTGATGTCCGAAATCCGCGTTGAAGATAATGGTAAGATGGCCTCTGTGGCTGCTCCGGCTGAACAGGTGGCTCCGGAACTTAAACGTATTAACGGTTATGTAGCCGTAGCCAATAAAAACTGCCCGACTCAAACCGTTATTGCCGGTGCCAGCAAGGCCGTTGATGATGCTATTGTTATGTTTACCAATATGGGCATTCAAGCGGTACAGATCCCTGTTTCCCATGCGTTCCATTCCGAAATTATCCGCCCTGCCATGCCGCAGTATCGTGCCTTCTTGGATACGTTAGAGTTCCACTCTCCCAAAATGCCGATTACCACGAACGTGACGGCGGAATTCTATCCCAATGATCCGGAAAAAATTAAGGATTTGATGGTGACGCAAATTGCTCATTCCGTAGAATGGATTAAACAACTCAAAACCACTTATGAATCCGGCGTTCGCTTGTTTGTGGAATGTGGTCCCAAACGCGTGCTTAGTGCTTTAGCCACCAACACCTTATCTGATAAAAAAGATATTCGTGTATTGGCTTCCAACCACCCGAAAAAGGGCGGTATTACAGAATTCAACGATTTGTTTGCTAATTTGATTTCCTCCGGCATTGCTATTGATTGGACCGGTACGGATATGGCAGGCAACAATTCTTGCTATAACCCGGCCTTTGCTAAATGGGTGAACCCTGCCACCACTGTATCAATTGAAAAAGTGCAAACTCCGGCGCAAACTCCTGTCGAGGAAAAACCTTGCCAGACACAAGCCAAAGACGCTGTCTGTTATCATAAAGATATTGTTATCAGCGGTATTTCTGCGGGTGGTCCCGGTAGTTGGGATAAAGTATTTCGTGAAGGAATCTTAGACGAAATTTTATCCGGTCGCAATATGATTGAGTCCGTCAGCCCGGAAATTCAACAACAACAAATTGATAAACATGTAGAGTTTGTTGTTAAATCACCAGACGGTAATCATCGTTTTGAACGCTTAACTTCTCCGACTCAGGCCATTAAATTAGCTGCCAAAGGCGGTGCTTTTGACCTGGAAAAAGAATTTGGTTTACCTGCCAAATGGGTGCGCTCTATGGATCGCAGTTTCCAATTGGCTATTGCTGCGGGTATTTTGGCTTTGAAAGATGCCGGCATTCCGTTGGTACTCTATTACAAACCTACCTCTACGGGCGGTTATTTGCCGGATCGTTGGGGCTTGCCGGCGGACATGATTGATGAAACGGGTGTAATTTTTACCTCCGCATTCCCCGTAGCCAATAGTATGATGGGGGATTTGACCAAACGGGTGTCGGGTCTGCTCAACAATAAAACGGCCAAAGAAGTTCGCGCTTTCTGTGATAAATTTATTGCCCAAATTTCTGACCCTGCTTTAAAAGCGGAGATTGAAAATTGGTATAACGAAAACTTTAAAGACAAGGAAGTAGAACCGCAAGCCTTTACTTCTGAATTTATCTTGAAAACCATTGCGATTGCTCACTCTCATTTCTGTCAATGGATTCGCGCTCGCGGACCAGCTACGGCAATGAGTGCTGCTTGTGCCTCTACTGCTCAAGCCATTGCAATTGCTCAAGACTGGATTAAGTTGGGCCGTTGTAAACGTGTGATTGTCATCAGTGCCGATGATATCAGCAATGATAATGTGGCTGAATGGATTTTGACGGCCTTCCTCGCCTCCGGTGCTGCTACAACCGAAGCCGAAGTGGCCAAAGCCGCTTTGCCGTTTGATCGTCGCCGCAATGGAATGATTGTAGGTATGGGTGCGGTATCTTTGGTGGTAGAAGAAGAAGCAGAAGTTATTAAACGCGGTATGAAGCCACTGGCCAAATTGTTAAATGCAGAAATTGCCAATAGCGGTTTCCATGTGACTCGTATCGACGTAAACCACATGGCTCAAGTCATGGACCGTTTGGTAGCTACGGCTGAAAAAGAATATGGCTTAAACCGCTCTGATATCGCTAAACAATTAGTATTTATTTCTCATGAAACCTATACTCCTGCTCGTGGCGGTTCTGCCAGCGCGGAAGCTTATGCGTTAAAGAGCACTTTTGGTGCGGACGTGGGTAGCGTTATCGTCAGCAATACCAAAGGTTTTACCGGTCACTCTATGGGCGCCGGCTTGGAAGATGCTATCGCCGTACGTTGCTTAAATACGGGCCTTGTACCGCCGATTGCCAATTTCCAAGAAGCTGACCCCGAACTTGCCGGAATTAATTTAAGCAAGGGTGGTCATTATGATTTTAAATATGCCTTGCACTTGGCGGCCGGATTTGGCTCTCAAGTAGGTATGACCTTGTTGGAAAGATCTTGGCAAGTGGGACAGGATCGTATCTCCGATGCCGCGCAGCATCAATCTTGGCTGAAAGAAATTTCCGGACAAGAAGATCCTGTATTGGAAGTAGTACAAAATACCTTGCGCATTAAAGATAACTATAAACACGGTGTCAAACCGGCTTTAGTGATGGAAGGATCCCAAGCTTTTGTAGATAAAGTAAAGCCGGCCAAAGCTGTTGCTTCTGTAGCGCAAGAGCCTGCGGAGCAAGCCGCCCCTGTACAAGCGGTAGCGGAGCAAGCCCCTGTGGTGACTGCTCCTGAAGTTGCCCCTGCTGCGGTGGTAGAACCTGTGGCAGTCTTACCGAGCCTGACAGAAGAAGACGTGACAAAAGAAATTTTGAACATCGTCTCCGAAAAGACAGGGTATCCGGAAGACATGTTGGACTTAGATTTAGACATGGAAGCGGATTTAGGTATAGATACGGTTAAGCAAGCAGAATTGTTTGCGATTATGCGTGAGAAATACCAAATTGCCCGTCAAGAAGGCGTGCAATTAAAAGATTATCCGACGATTCGCTCCATCATTAAATATGCTTTAGCCAATGCCGGTCAAAGCGCCGAGCAAGTGCCTGCGGAGCAAGCCGCCCCTGTACAAGCGGTAGCGGAACAAACCCCTGTGGTGACTGCTCCTGAAGTAGCCCCTGCTGCGGTAGTGGAGCCTGTACAAGCCCCTGTGGCGGAAGTAGCCCCTGCTGCTAAAGCCGTAGTTGCTTTAGATGAAGCTACAGTGACGAAAGAAGTAGTGTCAATGGTGGCTGAAAAGACAGGGTATCCGGAAGACATGTTGGACTTAGATTTAGACATGGAAGCGGATTTGGGTATAGATACAGTTAAGCAAGCAGAATTGTTTGCTGCTATGCGCGAACACTATGCCGTCGCGCAACAAGACGGTATCCAATTAAAAGATTATCCGACCATTCGCCATTGTATTAAGTTTGTATTAAGCAGTACGGCAGTCAACCAATCTTCCGTAGCGGAAGAAACGTCTGCGGTGACGGAAGCTCCCGTTGAGCCGACGCTTGCTCAATCTGCGGTGACGGAAGAAGAAAATGCTTTGCCTGTTATCAAAGTCACCAAATTAGCCGATGCCGTACCGGCGGCTGATCAGGTGAACAAACCTTCTGAAGAAATGTTGACCACCAATCCGACAGGTGAAATTAAGGAGAACACTTCTTTGGCCGAACGTCCGGAACGGGAAGGATATGCCGGAGAACACTGCCACGAAAAGAAACTGCGCAGTGTGACGGTGGTGGCCCCTGCTCCGTTGACAGAACGTGTCAATCGACATCTGTCTAAAGATCGTACCGTACTCATTTTTGCAGATAATTCTCAGCTGATTAAGGCTTATCAAGAAGAATTTAAGGAATTAGGGGTTAAAACGCACGTATTTACCACCCTTAAGACCCGCAGCAAAAACACGACGATTGTAAATTGGGAATCTTATGAAGAAACGGAAGCAGCGTTGAAAGAATATGCTTCCGAAGATCCGAACATTCAAGGTATTGTATATTTGTTGGGTGCCAGCGTGAAAAAATTTGACAAAAAAGTTAGCACGCATGGTGAACTGACTAAGTATGTCATGCCTTTGTTTATTGCTTTGCGTGTTTTTGAACGTGCGATGAGCAACCGTACCGATGCCGATACCTTCTTTGTGGTAAATACCAAAATTGACGGCAACTTCGGCTACACCACCAAAGATGAGTTTAATCCGATTACCGGTGCTTTGTGTGGAGGGATGACCTGTTTCCGCAAAGACGTTTACGAACGTACGGGTGCTTTGGGTAAACTCTTAGATTTTGAAAATACGGCTACCCCCGATGAAATGGCGCAAAAAACGATGGAAGAAGTATTACATGGAGATATGCGCTTGATGGTGGGTACTCGCGGTGGAGAACGCAGCACTATTTTATCAGTGCCGGTGCGCTTGGACCGCAGCGTAAAACGCTTTGACTTAGCTGGCAAAACAGTAATCTTTACCGGTGCCGGACGCGGAATCGGAGCGATGTTGAGTCAAAAATTGGCCGCTCAGTACAAGAGCAAAATTATTGTCTTGGATATTATTGAAATCCAAGAGAAAACGCCTCTTTGGGCTTCTATGAATGAGGCAGAACTGGCCGCATTGAAGAAGCAAATGTGGGAAGAATTAAAAGCCGATACGACTCAAAAAGCAACACCTGTTTTGTTGGAACGTGCTTTTGGTAAAGTGAAAGATTCCATTACCTTATACAATAACTTGCAGAAATTGCGTGAGTTGGGAAGCGAAGTGGAATATTACCATTGTGACGTGTTGAACAGCTCTATGGTTAAAGAAGTCTGCACCAAAATCAAAGCCAGAAATGGCCGCGTGGACGGACTGATTCACTTTGCCGGTTTGGAACGCTCTAAACTGATTTATGACAAAGATCCGGCCGAATATTACCGCATCTTTGACGTAAAAGCCAGCAGCTTTGTGACGTTCTTGGAAAATAATATCGTTCGTAATGGCGGCTTCTTTGCTTTTGCATCTTCTATCGCCGGTAAATACGGCAATTTGGGACAAAGCGATTATGCCTCTGCCAATGATTACTTGGCCAAGTCCGCACTTTCTTTGAGCAATCAGGGCTATCGTGCTATTTCTGTGGCGATGAGTGCTTATAAGAATGTCGGTATGGGTGTAAGAGCCGGTGTGGAAACGTTCTTGCGTTCCAACGGAGTGGATTTTGTAGATCCCGAAGACGGTATGCAAATTTTCTTAGATGAAATTGTATACGGAGATGTGCCTGAAATTGTATTGACGGGCTCTTTGGGCCTGTTGGATTGGGACCATCAACTTCGCTTGGATATGGACGAAATCGTGCCTCAGGGGGGAAATAATACCCCTGAGTCTGACGATTCCGATAAAGGAAACGGTGGTCCTTCCGCTCCGGTAAAGAGCGAAGAAACGCCTGCTGCTATTCAACCGGATCCTAGCAAGGCCAATCATTTTTTGAGCAAGGTCGTTTCTCAAACCGATCAAGAGATTCATACGGAAAAAGAATTTAATTTAGAATCGGACCCTTATTTGGCTGATCACGCCATAGAAGGTACTCCGTACGTGCCCGGAGTGATGGGGATAGAAACTTTTGTTGAAACGGCTACTGCTTTGAGCGGTCAGGTACCGCAAGGGTTGAAAGATGTGCATTTCTTCTTGCCTATTAAACTTTTGCGTAATCGTCCGCAAGCAGTGCGTGTAATCGGTAAAAATGAAAACGGTGAAATTTCTATGGAAATTGAATCCGACTTCATTAACAGCAAAGGTATTAAAATGGGTAATACCCGCCGTCACTTTACGGCTAAATCTTTAGCAAGCGGTTTTGTGTCTACGTGGAAGGAAGTTAAAGACCAGATTCAATTAGACACGTTGGCTTTGCCGCAAATCAGCAAAGAAGAAATTTATAAAAAATATTTTCATGGTCCCAGCTTTCAGGTATTAGGCGGCATTTTAAAAGCCGATAAAGAAAGTTCTTTGGCGCTCTACAACACGACGCCGCGCCCTCAATGGAGCGATGCAGAGAAGACCTTGTTGGCCAATCCCATGCTTATTGAAGCGGCTTTCCAATGTTGTGGATTTAGAGATATGGCCATTGAAAACAAGATGACCTTGCCCGACGGTATCAAAGAAATAGCCGTTTTCCATCGGGAAGTTCCTCCTCAAAAGTTATACCTTTATGGCCGTTTTAAAGGGTTAACTGCTGATGGAAAAACCTTACATGATGCCTATGTCTTTGACGAACAAGGCAATGTGTGGGTGGAAATACACGGTTATCAGGCCATCGGCCAATAATGAATTACCAAACGCAGTTTGTTAGCATAAAAGACCTGCCCCCAGCCGACTCTTTTTTATCCTGTTCGGAGAGCGCTTATTTGCAAACGCTCCGTGTAGAGAAACGAAAGGGAGATTGGCTTGGGGGCCGGTTTGCGTTAAAAGTGTTATTGGCGCGTCAAAGCGGTTTTTTGCCGGTATGCAGTTTGCCGGATCAGGGGGGAGAAATAAAAAAGATAGAAATGTCTGAGGCCGCCCTTCATATTCTCAAACAAATAGATATCGTCAAATTACCCAGCGGTGCTCCGCAAGTGTTTGTAGGTTCTGTGCCGGACGCACGCAGTGTGAGTATCAGTCATTCCAATGGTTGGGCGGTGGCGGCTGTATCAGATCCACAAACCTATTTGGGTATTGATTTGGAGAAGATACAAACGCGTAGCCGCGTATGGGCGGAAGAATTTTTCTTAGAAGAAGAAAAAGGACCTGCTACCGATGAACACTTAACCAAAGTTTGGACACAAAAAGAAGCCGTCTTAAAATTGTTGGGGCGTGGGCTTTCTTTAAATATGCGTGAAATTATTTTGATCAATAATGAAGTTCGTTTAAAGGGTCGCGCATTGCAAGTATGGCAGTCTTTGCAATCGCCGCATATTGTACTTAACTCAAACCGTTTTGACAATGATTTTATTTTTACCACAGCCTATGCCGTTGCTCCGAGTGCTGTGAAGTTTGCTAGAATATAAGTTAACGGAGGGCGTATGATAGAACTTTTTGATAATCCCAGAGAGGATAAAAAATCCGATCGTCCGGCTCCTAAGAGCCTTGTAAAATTCCGCCAGATTTATCAGGACGCGATGGCAGGCGCGGGTGAAGAAAAAAATAAAGCCCAAAATGCCAAAGGCAAATTTACCGCTCGAGAGCGTTTGTCTTATTTGTTAGACCAAGACAGTTTTTTTGAAATTAAAAGTTTGGTTGAAAGTAATTGCCATGATTTTGGTGTGGCCGATAAACATATTAAAGGTGATGGCGTAATTACCGGTTTCGGCCGTATTAACGGACGTCCGGTGGCTATCTTTGCCCAAGACTTCCCACAACTGGGTGGTTCTTTGGGGTTGGCCCATGCCCGTAAAATTGCCGATATTATGGATAAGGCTTTGGAAGCTAAAATCCCCGTTATCGGACTTTTAGACAGTGGTGGTGCGCGCATTCAAGAAGGGGTAGAAAGTTTAAACGGATATGGGGAAATTTTTTACCGCAATGTAAAAGCCTCCGGCAAAATTCCGCAGATTTCCGTTATTTTAGGGCCTTGTGCCGGTGGTGCTGCGTACTCTCCGGCTTTGACGGATTTTATTTTTATGGTAGAAGGTATCAGCCATATGTTTATTACGGGGCCGAACGCCGTAAAGGCCGCCACCGGAGAAGAAGTGGATTTTGATACTTTAGGTGGCAGCAAACCGCATAGCGAAAAGAGCGGAGTGTGCCAATTTGTGGCTAAATCCGAGCAAGATTGTTTCCGACAAGTGCGCGAACTACTGAGTTTTTTGCCCCAAAATAATGAGGAAAAAGCCCCTTCCGAAACTACCAGTGATATCGTGGACAGACCCGTACACGTATTGGAGCGCGTTTGCGAAATGGACCCTAAAAAGGCTTTTCGCGTGCATCATATCATTTGGCGTTTGGCCGATGATTTCGGTTTCTTTGAAATTCATCAAAACTTTGCCAAAAATGTGGTGACGGGCTTTATCCGTATGGGCGGAGAAGTGGTGGGCGTAATTGCCAATAATCCGGACTACTTAGGCGGTGCTTTAGACAGCGATGCTAGTGATAAAGCAGCTCGTTTTATCCGCTTCTTAAATGCTTTTAATATTCCTATATTAACATTGGTGGATACCGGCGGTTATTTGCCCGGTGTGCAACAAGAACATGGCGGTATTATTCGTCATGGAGCAAAACTTCTGTATGCCTATGCAGAGGCTACGGTACCCAAAATTACTTTAGTCTTGCGCAAAGCCTACGGCGGGGCTTATATTGCGATGGGCTCTAAGTTCTTGCGCGGAGATTTTAACTTTGCCTTCCCCAGCGCAGAAATTGCTGTAATGGGTCCGCGTGGCGCGGTGGAAATTTTATATTCCCGCGATTTGAAAAAAGAAACGGACGAGCAAAAGAAGGAAGAATTGAAACAAAAAATGACGCAAGAATATTCTGACAAGTTTGCCTCTCCGTATCAGGCCGCTTCTAACGGTTCTATTGATGAAATTATTGAGCCGTCCGAAGCGCGTAGCAAAATCATTAATGCCTTGCGCATTTTGAAGAATAAACGGGACCCGAAAAATCATACCAATACGGGAAATATTCCGTTGTAAAATATAAATACTATAAACCCCCGCTTATAAGAGCGGGGGTTTGTTGTTGTAAAGGCAATATTTACAAGCGCGAACGAAAAGAAAAAATAGTATCATATTGTTAGTAAGATTTTCTGAGATGATTTGATAGAATATAACTATGCAACACGAAACCCTGGACAGCGTAAATGAATATTTTAAACACTTGGGCCAAATCACACGGGAGATGAACCGTGAGGAAATGTCTGCGCTTTGGACACAGATTAAAAAGGGCAATAAAGACGCCAAAAACAAAATGATGGAAATGAACTTGCGTCTGGTAGTTCCGACGGCAAAACGTTTCCAACGGCCCGGTATGGAACTGATGGATTTGATTGAAGAAGGAAATTTGGGTTTGTTGCAAGCTATTGAGAAATTTCAACCAGAAAAGGGATATCGTTTTTCTACTTATGCTGTATATTGGATTGAGCAGTATATTCGCAAATATATTGAGGAACAATCCGGCGCGATTAAAATACCTTCCCATGCATGGGGAAACTTAAAGAAATGGTTTAAGGCTTGGAATAGTTTAAGAGAGGAAAACGGAAGGGATCCTTCTTTAAGCGAAATGGCAGCAGAGTTAGATTTAAGTGCTCGTCAAGTTAAAGCCATTATGGATACATTAAGCGCGGCAACAGGGGTGGATTCTTTGACCTCTGTCGTCGGAGAAGAAGACGAAATGACATTGGAGGATAAACTAAGTGATGACGGTAAAGGAAATCCGCATGATGTTTTTCTCCGTTCGGAAAATGCCCAAGTTTTGCAAAAAAGTTTGCTGGATTTAAATGATAGAGATAGAGAAATTTTAACATTGCGTTTCGGCTTGATTGATAATGAACCCAAGACACTGGGAGAAGTGGCTGAAAAAATGGGGCTTTCGCGTGAGCGTGTGCGCCAAATAGAAGAACGTGCTGTTAATCATATGCGCAAAGCAGCCAGAAAAGCCGGTTTGTTGGAGGGAAATCATGAAGATTGCCGCACGCGTAATTTACATGCCGGTTTATCTTTTAAGCCAAAAACCAATATTTTGGGCGAAGTGGTAGACCGTGGACCTTTGGCAAGGCTTTTGAGAAAACAGGCGGCGGCAAAGGAAAAACAAAAGAAAACAACCTCTACAAAGAAGACTGCCAAAAAAACAAGCAAACCCAAAAAAACAACGATTCGTTGTAAGAAATCTAAAAAATAATAAAACCCGCGTGTAAACGCGGGTTTTATCTTTAAAATACGCCCCCGGCGGGAGTCGAACTCGCAACCTTCTCCTTAGGACGGAGCTGCTCTATCCAATTGAGCTACAGAGGCTTACTGTCTATATTTTAGCAAGTTTAAAGGCAGAGGCCAACTTTTCTAATTAATTTATCTTTCTTTTAAAAAGAGTAAAAGGGCTTATCCTAAGTCATATACAAATAAAAGGGGGGGATATTATGTCTTTTATAGATTTAATTAAAAAACGCCGTTCTCGTTATCTATTAAATTCTAAAATTCCTATTTCGGAGCAGGAATTAGAGAAATTGATACAGAGCTGCATTAAATATACGCCATCGGCTTTTAATAGTCAAAGTGCCAGAGTGGTACTTTTGTTGAAAACGGCGCATAAATTATTGTGGGACTTAACATTGGAAAAACTGCGTTCTTTGGTGGCGGCAGATCATTTTGAGCCGACCCGAGAGAAAATAAATTCATTTTCTAAATCCTATGCAACGTTGCTTTTTTATGAAGATCAAAGCGTGATAGAGCGGCTGAAAAGCCAATTTCCCGCTTATAAAGATTCTTTTGACGAATGGTCAGTAGAGGGCAATGCCATGTTGCAATTTTCTATTTGGACGGCTTTGGCGGAAGCCAAAATAGGGGCATCTTTGCAACATTATAATCCCATTATTGATGCAGAGGTAGCGGCTGCTTTTCATATTCCAAACAACTGGAAAATGGTGGCTCAAATGCCCTTGGGCGGTTGCATGGGGGAAGAATCGGAAAAAACATTTTTTCCGATATCTCAAAGATTTCGAATAGAAAAATAAATCTCTCTTTTGTTGTGTAAATACTGTGGCAAAAATGGCTTTTGCCAGATGGAATATGATAAAATTCCTAAAGTAAACATAACTTTATTAAAGAGAGAAACCGGATGAAAAATTTGAAAAATTTTGCCTTGCTTCTTCTGTTTGTTTGTATAGGAGGAGGGGCAAGTTTGTTGTTCGGGCAAGACGTTTCCTTTGACTTGCAAAATTACCACTTATATATTCCCTATGCTTTTTTAAATGGAAGATGGGCCATAGATATTATTCCTGCCGGGGCTTTGCATAGCTTCTTTAATCCTTTGTTAGATATTCCTGCTTTTTTGATGTATTATCACTTAAATGATTGGCCTCATTTAACGGCTTTTTTGTTGGGGGGTTTTTATGGAATATTCTTGTTTATTATTTGGAAACTGATTCCTCTTATTTTTGAAGATCAGGATTCAAAAAATATTCTTTTCCGTATAATCGTGTTGTGTTTTGCCGCCAGCGGCATGGCGACTCTTTTGCAAATTGCCCGAAGCAGCAATGAAATACAGACCTCCCTTTTGGGACTTTTGGCTTGTTGGTTTTTATTTAAAGGAACAAATCAAAAATTAAATTTTCGTCTAGGTTATCTGATGGCGGCTGCTTTTGTGGTTTCTTTGGCGGCAGGATTTAAATATACGGCAGCTCCATCTATGTTGGGTATAGGACTGGCCTGTTTGTTTGTTCTTATTAAGAGTAAAGCCTCTTGGAAAAACTATGCATGGGTTATTTTATCTGCCGTAGTGGGGATATTGTTGGCAGATGGGTTTTTTATGTGGCATAAATTTCAGACCGTACAAAATCCTCTTTTTCCTTATTTTAACCATATATTTCAATCTCCTTATTTTAATCAGGATTTCTTGCCCAATGGTATGGGCACCCCTCAAAATTGGAAAGAGTGGCTTTTTTTGCCTTTCTTGCGTTATCAATTCCGCATTTTGGAATATCGGTTGGATTTCCGTTTGATTTTGGGGCTGGTGTCTTTTTGGGTGTTGTTGACGACTTCTTTTTTCTCTAAAAAAGAAGAATGGTATAAACCTTCTGTATTGTTGTTATGTGTTTTTTGCAATACTTATATAGGCTGGGTATTGTTGTTTGGGAATATGCGCTACGTTGTATTTTTAGAAGTCATATCCTCTTTATTGTTTGTTTTGTTGATGCGGCGTTTTATTTCCGCTCGCTTTACTACATTGATTGTGGCTTTGGTGGCTTTGGGATTAAATGCGCAACCTTTGCCGGAGTGGCATAGACAAATTTTTGCCGAAAAAAATATTGTTTTTACCCAAGAGCCGAATATTCCCGACAATTCTTTTGTTTTGATTGGCGGACATCTTTCTTTTTTGGTTCCGTTTCTTAATCCCAATGCTCGTTATGCAGGGGGGATTTGGTTTCCGCCGGAAGAATTTGCTCAACGACCTTCTGGGGACGGAATCATATTAAATTGGTTGCAAAGAAATGATTATAAGCACAATTTTGCCCCCATTATTGTAGAAGAAATGAAAAAACATGAGGGGCCCGTATATATTTTAATTCCATCTGAAAAATGGCTTTTGGATAATAATTTCTGGTCTAAATATTCCATCCGAGTAGATGAAAACCCGAATAAGTGTCAATATTTCCAGGTCTCTTTAGATGCTATTTATAACGGTTTTTATATTTGCGAAGTTCAAAAAATTTCTTAGGGGAAACTATGTTTACAAAAATAAAATTATGGGTGTTTAAATATGAAGTCGGCCCTTTATTAGCCTTTATTTTTTTGGGGGGATTTTTAAGTCTTTTTTTGGGACAAGATATTTCTTCCTATACAATGACGAACAAACTTTATCCGCCGTACGCCCTTTTAAACGGCAGACTTTCCATAGACTTTTTGGTCGGAGGTGTGGGGACTTTAGGTCAAAATCCGCTGCTTTTATTACCGTATTATGTAGTTTTTGTACTTTTAAATTCTTACTCCAAATTATCCATGTTTTTGCTGGGAGTGCCTTATGGATTGATGGGCTTTTTTGCTTATAAAATTTTAAAAAGTCTAAAGGTTTTTACAACCAAAAAACTCTTTTTTGTCATATTTTTGCTTGTTAGCATCACCTGTCAGGCCACGTTAAATCAAATCGGTAAATCGGGAGGGAATTTATGGCTAGCTGTTTTGGAATTGGCGGCGGTTTGGATTTTCTTCTTTTCTTCTCTAAAAATTTCTACAAAATACAAACTAGGGTTTTTTATCGCTTCCTTCGGAGTGGGGTTGCATGTATCGGCCTTACCGTTATGGGTAGCGATGTTGGCTGTTATTTTGTTTAAAAAGACGGAGCAGAAATGGAGTTTGTTGGCAAAGGCCCTTTTATATAGTTTGTTAGGATTCCTTTTGGGAATAATGCCCCTGTTGTGGTATAGTTGGCAGTCTGTAGGAAGCCTTGAGCCTGCTTTTAATGCTTTAATACCGCAAGGTTGGCTATTTCCAAAGTCATCCCTCGCTAACCCTTTTGAAAGCCCTTTTGGATGTATTGAGTGGCTGTTTTTGCCGTTTGTCAGAGTATTTTATGGCTTAGATGGGTATTTGTTAAGTGCCAGCATTGCCGGAGGATTGCTGGCGGCCGTACTGCTCATTGGAAAATCTTATTTAGGTACTGCTTGCGAAAGAGCGGAAGAAAAGCAAAATTTACTTCCCTGCTTGTATATTTGTATGTATGCTTGTTGGTTATTGGCTTTTCGAGATGCGGCTAGCTCTATTATTTTAGAGGTTTTGGGTGTATTATTGATAGGTCAATGTCTTTGTTGGCTTTTTGGTGATTTGGCTACCATATGTATAGCAGTGTGTGGTTTTTGGTATGTTTTTCATCCGTCCATTTCTCAAGACAGACAAGGCGTGGAAAAAGAAAACTTCTATTTCTCTCAAAAACCTGCTTTAACGGATAATTCATTGGTGTTATTGGCCGGTCATATTTCGGATTTGGTTCCTTTTTTGCCCTCAAATATTACCTATGTGGGGGGGGCTTGGTTTGATGAAAAAGATTATGGGGAGAAAAATCAATTTTTTGTGCAAAGATTTAATACACTGCCCAGCGGATATTATTCTCATCAGTTTGATGAGAAAATCAAAAATAAAATAGAGCAACATCAAGGAGATATCTTTGTGTTATGTCTCAAAGATGATATTGTGGAAAACGCAAAAACGTGGTCAAGATACGGTGTTGCTTGGAAAGATACCAAAGAGACGTGCCAACAATTATATCCAAATTCCACTTCGTCTGATCCCTATCTTTTGTGTCGGGCTGAAAAAGCAGAAAAGAAATAATTATTTTGCTTTTTGAATCAATTTCAATTTCTTTTGAAATCGTTTGACGTATTGGGGGCGAATCTGGCGGATTTGATTTTCCATCCACTGTGGGTCGGCCCCATAAGAAAAGAAAGGCATGACCACGTCTGCTCCGGCTTCCAAAGCCTTATTCATACGCCAACCTATCGTTTGGGGATTATAACCATTGGCTGATTGCATATTTAAAGCGTCCGGCATAATAATGCCGTTGTAGTCTAGTTCTTTACGGGTAAAGCGATAAAACTCGGGCGAGTAAGTGGAAATATTATGCTCGTCTAAGGCTGTATAAGTGGCATGAGCGGTCATTAAACAAGGATATTGTTTTGCGTTGGCAAAAGGCTTGGTATATTGCGTGCGCAAGGTTTTTAAATCGGCTGTAATTACTTGTTTGGCTACATGAGGGTCAAAAGCAGTAGAACTGCCGGGAAAATGTTTATAACACGGCATAATTCCACCATCTGCGATTCCTTTGGCAAAAGAATCTGCCAATAAGGTAGAAATTTTGGGGTCTTCCGAGAAATAACGGCTTCGTCCATATACTTCATTGTTTTCTGCGGCTTCTGCTAATGGAGCAAAAACTACATCAATAGATAAATTTTTAAGTTCGGCCGCTGTTTGTAAGCCATAGTCATAAACGTCGGCGATAGCCTTTTTTAAATCTTTTTTGGCTTTGTCGCCAAAAGACTGCGGAGAAGGGGCCTTGAATTTGGGATTAAAGTGTTTAATCCTGTTTACACCGCCTCCTTCCTGGTCTAAGAAAAAGAGGAAATCGTCTCTTTCTAAAACTTCTTCCAATTCTTTTCTCAAATCGGGCAATTTAAGGCCTTTGTGAATGGGAATGCTCAATAAAAATCCGTAAGGATTAATATTTCTAAGGTATTGTTTATCCGATTCTTCCAACGGATAGCGATTTACCAATAAAATTACCGGAAAAACATCTTTTTTTTGTGGTAAAAATTTGTAAGATAACCCTAATAACAGAGCTAAAATCAGACCTGCTTGAACGATTCTTTTGTAGAAAGGAAAAGAAGATTTTTTATTCATAAATATATACGGTCAACTTCTTCTGTCAATGGCATAATAACTATGCTCGTGTTGTTTGGCCAAACATTTTAGTTCACTTCCGATATTGCTGACTTGGGCAAAAGAAGTGAGGTCTTTTAAAGAATTGTGTACAATTCCGATGCCAATAGACAAGAAATTAAACTTTTCTGTTTCTCCTTTTCTATTTACGGAAAGCATAAAGCCTTGTTGTTGGTCATTTTCATTGTAAAATGTAGGGGCAATGGCCGTCATGGCATCTACGATTTGTTGTGCGATGCTTTCGGCATGTTCCAATTTGCAAACAATAATAAAATCATCTCCGCCGATATTACCTACAAAAGAGGTAGGGTCTTGTTGTGAGGCTTCCACCAATATTTTGGCGGTACTGAGCAAAACCTTATCTCCTTCTCCAAATCCGTATTTGTCATTAAAAGCCTTAAAGTTATTTAAATCGCAATACAATACGGCAAATTTTCGGCCGGAACTAATTTCCTGTTCGATACGAGCCTGAATGGAGGGATTTCCCGGCAGTTTGGTTAAAGGATTGGAGTCCATCTTTTGTTTGTTTCGCTTGAGCAAAAGTTTCACGCGGGCCACCACTTCGTCGGCATCGGCCGGTTTGGTTAGATAATCGTCAATGTCCAAACCCAACCCCTGCATTTTGGTTTCCTTATCGGTGACGGCAGTAAAAATAATAATAGGGGTTTGTATATATCCGGTGTGACTGCGTACGTCCTGCACTACTTCAAAACCATTTTTTTGAGGCATTTCATAATCTAAAATAAGCAAATCGGGATTTTCTTTGTAGGTTTTTTCTAAGGCTTCTTGTCCGTTATCGGCGGTAATTACCGTAAATCCGGCCTCAGTCAAAATCTCTGATACCAACATGCGAATGGCGGCATTATCATCTGCCAATAAAATTTTTGCTTTAGGTTCCATATTTAGTCATTAAATAAAATCCGTATCAACAACGCAAGTGAAATTAAGAAAAAAATCTTCTTTTAAGATTGTTATTTTCATATAATAATCCTTATGACTGCAGCAATTTTGTTTATTGGTATCGTACTTTTTTTAGGGCAGGTGTTTTCTTCTTTGTTTGCAAAAACACGTCTGCCTGATGTTTTGCCATTAATGCTTTTAGGTATGTTAATGGGGCCTATAACGGGGCTTGTTCGGCCGGAGGATTTTGGCCATGCCGGAGAAATTTTTACTACTTTGGCACTGATTGTGGTGCTTTTTCAAAGCGGTATTGAACTAAAAATACTATCCTTGCGTGGAGCGATGGGGCAAGGTTTTTTGCTTACGACGATTGCTTTTAGCATTTTAACAATCGTTTTGGCATGGGTTGCGCATTTAACCTTAGGTGTGCCCCAATTATATGCATTTATTATTGGAGCCATTGTGGCTGACAATTCTACAGCAGTGGTGACACCTCTGTTGGATAAACTTAAAATTTCCCCTCAGACTCGTGCTATTTTGTTTTTAGAAGCCAATTTAACGGGTGTTTATTCTATTGTGTTGGCTTTGGCCTTGTTGGGAATAGCCGTAAAAGGAGGGACTTTTACACTGCAAGGAGTGGGGCTGGAAATTTTGCAATCTTTTGCCATCGGCCTTATGCTCAGCATAGTCGCCGGATTATTTTGGATGCGTATTCTAAATAGAGTTCGCAGTTTGGAAAATGCGGTTTCTTTGACTTTTGCCTTTGTTCTTTTAGTATATGGATTAAGTGAGTTGGCCGGTGGAGACGGCGCGATTGCTACCTTAACTTTTGGTGCAGTAGCCGGTAATATGCGTTTGTTGCGTAGATTGTGGCTTAAAAAAGTCAGTTTTAATGCTTTGACGCTTAATAATGGAGAGAAAAGTTTTTTTGAAGAGGTAGAATTTATTTTTAAAACCTTGTTTTTTGTCTATATGGGTATTTCTATGCGGATAGGAGAAATCCATTTGCTTGCTTTGGGTTTGTTCTTTTCGTTGGCAAAAATCTTGGTGAGGGCTCCTTGCGTAAATTGGTGTGTCAGCAAAAAAATTACTCGCAGTGACTGTTCTGTCATTTTAGCCATGTGCCCTAACGGATTGGTAAGTGCCGTATTGGCGGCTATGATTGCCCAACACCTTCCGGAAAATGGTCGTGTGATACAAGATGTTATTTATTCGGTCATCTTTTTTAGTGTGATGCTTTCCAGCCTGATGTCTTTTAGAATAGAAAAGGGGGGATTGCTTTGGATAGGAGAGCACTTTTTCTTGCGTCATTGTCACTCCAAAATACAATCGCTACCTTCTGAAGAATCGGTAGAAAATAATATCGCTACGGACGATACACAAAAGTAAGCAGTGCATCTTTGGTGTGGTCCCTGCGGTAAGAGAAAAATTTGAGTTTATCTCCGCAAGTACATAGATGCGGAAATTGCATGTCTTTTTCTTCAATTCCTGCCGATAGTAATTGACGGGTAATGGCTTTGTTCAAATCCACATAAAGTTTGCCTTCTTTTTTAATAACGCAACTATCAAATTGTTCTGCCACATCGCTCTGTACCTCAAAACAACAACTTTGAATGTGAGGCCCTACCCAAGCCGAAATTTTCCCTTGAGCACCTTGTTTTTTCATTTCCAATACCGTTTTGGCCGGAAGTCCGGCCACTACTCCGCGCCAACCACAGTGTGAAAGGCCTAATACTTCGGCTTTTTCGTCCCATAAGACAAGAGGTACACAATCGGCTGTTAAAATAGCTGCGCCAAAGCCTTTTCCTTTTATTACCCAACCGTCTGCTTCAGCCAAAGGAGCAGACTGTATTTTTTTTACATCTTCCGAAGAAACAACACAAATCAGGTTATCAGCGTGAACTTGTTTGAATCGCAAAATGTTCTTTTCGTCGATACCCAAGCGCTCAAATAAAGCGTGTGTGCTTTCGGCAAGGCGCATATTGCCTAAATCACGGTCCGTAGTGCCATGAATAACACCCAAAGATAGAAGACGAGGGTCAGAGTAGAGTTTCATAATTAATTTAATTTTTTAAGGTAAACTTGTTTTAATTCTCGGCCTAAAATATGTTTGGCTAACCGTTTAAAACGGGTGGGTGCATCGCTGGCATAAATTTTGAGGCTGCCTCTGCCTTTTTTGTTTAATTGCTGCGTATTGAGCAGGCGCGTTTTCACTTCTTCTGCCAACACTTCAGCGGCATCTACCAGCTGAATGCAATTGCCTAATACTTTTGAAATTCTTTTTTTAATGACAGGATAATGCGTGCATCCCAATATAACGGTATCTGTTCCGCTTTTGATAATGGGGGCTAAATAATCGGCAATAATGGCTTCTCCGCCTTTTTTATGAATCCAACCTTCTTCAATAAGAGGTACAAACAAAGGGCAAGCCTGTTGAGTGATTTTTAAGCGTTTATCCAACCTTAACAATTCTTTAGGATAGGCTTTACTGGAAACAGTTGCTTCTGTGGCCAGCACAGCAATTTTGCCTGTGCGGCTGCTTTGTACTGCCTTGAGCGAACCCGGTTTAATTACACCGATAACGGGTACGGATATTTTTTTCTGTAAATCAGCCAATGCCAAAGCAGAAGCGGTATTGCACGCCACGACAATGAGTTTTACTTTTTGATTTTCCAAAAAACGAGCAATATCTAAAGAAAACCGGGAGACAGTCTTCTTTGATTTAGAGCCATAAGGAGTGTTGGCGGTATCGCCAAAGTAAATATATTTTTCTTTGGGCAATACGCGAGTGAGGGTTTTTAAAATGGTTAACCCTCCCAAACCGGAATCAAAAATACCAATGGGTCTGCTATTCATTATTAATATTATAGTAAATATGCTGTAGGATACGAAGCGAAAGTGACAAAAAGGGGGTAGTTTGTGCTAGAATATGAATATGCTAAGAAAACTCTTTTGGTTTATCTTATTGTTAACTTTGTCTATCGGCGCTTTTGCATCTACATCGACGCAAGGGGCGGCTCCGTTGTTGGTTGGGGGAAACTTTTCTCAAAGTACCAACACTTCTCAGCGAGTGATTTTTGATCAAGCTACGCGTGACGAAGAAATAGCCAAATTAAACGAGCGTTTGAAAAATAAAGATTACGTTGGCACCACTACTCGTATTAATGAGTTAGTTTCAAAAAATTTTTTAGATAAACGTTTTTATTTGTTGTTGGCTATTGCTTATGACGGAATGAAACAATATGAAGATGTGATTTATTCCGCCGGTGAGGCTATTGCCGTCGCTCCGCAAGATTCGCGCGCCTATATTTTGCGTGCGCAAGCCTATTTGAACGAGGGTGATTATGAGCGGTGCCGCATCGACGTAAATAAAGCATTAAAACTAAATCCTAAGTCTCAAATGGCGTTAAAAATAAAGAAGGATTTAGATGAGAAAACAAAAGCCCAATTTGCTCATAAGCCTGTTGTCCAAAAGAAATCTTCTCCTTCAACGCACTGGTTGGTAGTTTACTTTTTGGCAATCGTAGTGGCGGTGATTATCTTTATATACTTGCGTTATGAAGATTTGTTCCGTCATGGTTCTAAAACGGCCTATAGCCGCAGAGAAGTGGAAGTTAAAGAGCAATATGAGTTTTTGCGCCAAATAGGGGAAGGCGGCATGGGGAAAGTGTATGAGGCTTATGATAAAGTGCTCAAACGAAAAGTAGCCATCAAACGTGTCCGCCCTGAATTGGTACGCAGTGCCTATATCAGAGAACAATTTTTGGCAGAAGCCCGCATGGTGGCTTTATTGCGCCATCCGTGTATTGTAGAAATTTATACGGTTATTGAGTCAGAGAGCAGTTTATATTTGGTATTTGAATATGTAGACGGGCAAACTTTAGAGACTCGTTTAGACATCGATGGGCGTATCCCCTTTTCTGAGGCGAAACAAATTTTTGATTATGTATGTAGAGGCTTGCATTATGCCCACTCACAGGATATTATCCATTGTGATTTAAAGCCGGGTAATATTATGATTTGTGAGAATGGTTCAGCCAAGGTGATGGATTTTGGTGTGGCCAAAAAGTCTATGGAAGAAGATACCGGAGCGCGTACGGTGGCCGGTACGCCTGCGTATATGGCGCCGGAACAACAGAAAGGCTTTATGCGCAAACAATCTGACGTTTATTCATTGGCTTTGTGTTTGTATGAGGCTTTGGTAGGACAAGTGCCTTGGAGTGTGAAAGGCTTTGATATTGCTACCAAGCGGGTTTATCCTCCTTCTCGCTTAGTACCCGGAATTCCGGTGGCTGTAGATCGCTTGCTGGAAGATGCCCTGCGGGAAGACCCTAAAGAGCGTATACAGAGCATTGATGAATTTTGGTCTCGCTTGAATGCCATTAAACCAATGCCCGATGAACATTTAGAAAAGACACATTATTAAAAAAACCCCGCTTTTGGCGGGGTTTTTTACAGATTACCAATTTTTATGCCGCCAGTATATCATAACCAGCCATACAGACACTAATCCCAGACCCATTAACATCCAGAAAGCATCGGGGTGATGCTCCAAAGGCAAGGCCACATTCATACCGTAAATACTGGCAATCAGTGTGGGAACCATTAAAGAAATGGTAATAATATTTAATTTTTTAATCAGCAAGTTTAAGTTGTTGCTGACAATGCTGGCCCGTGCTCCCAACATCTGGGCTAAAATGTTGGAGTGAATGTCAGCCTGAGTTTTACATTGCAGGTTTTCTACGATAATATCATCTAACATTTCCCCATCGTTTTCATCAAAACCAAAACGAGAGGCCAAAGTTCTCATCTTTTCAAACACAAAGCCGTTGGCAGTGATGGCTTCAGCATAATACACCAAACTCTTTTCCAGGCTAAATAAGTTTAGCAAATAGGTATTATCCATAGATTCATTCATCTTGTCTTCAATTTCTTCTGAAATTAAATGGATAATGCGCAAGTGTTCAATATAGTGAGAAATGGAGTTGTATACCAATTTTAAAAATACGTTTTTAATAGAATCTACCTTTTGAAAACGTTTTCCAACAAATAAAGGAATATCTTCTGCCAAGACTACAACCAACTTATCTGCAAATAAAAAGGTGCCTACAGAGGCAACTTTAAACTCCAGTTGGTCTTTGCCGGAATAATTTTTGGGACGTTTATAAATCATTACCGTATGTTCCGGTTCAAACTCCAAACGAGGTAATTCATCCGGGTCCAAAGAAGATGCTAAAGTATGTTCATCAATTTGAAAATCACTTACTAAAAAACGTTGTTCTTCAACTGTTGGATTGGTAAACACATACACCTGTGCTTTTTCGTCTTCAGTCACGCACAGTTTGCGGTCCATAATATTATATTTTGTCAGCATATAACACCCGCTAAAAAAAGTTTCTTTTTATATGATAACACCTCGAGGGCAGATTGTAAAGTTTTTTCTTATTAGGGTGTTTTCGGCTCTGTATTTGCTATAGTATAAATATATTTTAAGTAGAGGTTTGATTATGAGCATTCTTTTTCCCAAAAAAAACAAGGTGAAATTAAAAGAACTTTCCGGTGCTAAAACATATTTGAAACATTTAAAATGTGATATTAAACTGCCTACGAAAGCGATTGTTTGTCCTCTTTCGTCTTTGACAAAGTTTGCTTTAAGTCAGGCTAATTTTAAACATTATAATTGTGAAGCCGATATTTATGTGGATGAAAAGAAAGGTTATTGTTATGTGACGGGGTTTGGGGTGGGAGCTCCGGCGATGGCAATGGCATTGGAAGTATTGATTGCATTGGGGGTTAAAGAGTTGGTGTTGATGGGAATTGCTGGGTCTTTGCAGCCGGAAGCGGTGGCGGCAGACTTGGTTTTGTGTGATGGAGCAGTGGCCGATGAAGGGATTTCCAAACACTATGTGCCGAAAGAAGTATTAAAACCTTCCGCTTCTTTGACTAAAAAATTGGGAGCCGCACTGAAAAAAGAAAAGTTAGACTTTCATGTGGGCCCTACTTGGACAACGGATGCCATTTTCCGTGAAACGGCGGAAGAAGTGGCCCACTATCAAAAGAAGAATGTTTTGACTGTAGAAATGGAAGCCTCTGCTTTTTTTGCCATTTGCGAACAGAAAAAAGTGAAAGCAGCAGCAGCTTTTGTAGTTAGCGATGAGTTGTACCGCCTTAAATGGGAGCCTCACTTTGGCGAAAAACCTATTTTCCAGCATTTACATGCCTTGTATCACACTGCTGTTAAAATGTTGACCGGAAAATAAACAGTATTTAAATACAAAACACCCCGTCAAATGACGGGGTGTTTTGGTAAGAAAATTTATTTTTTCAAAAGAGCTTGTGTGAGTGCTTGTGAAAATTGATCTGCGCAGGAAGTGCCTTTCCCTGCGCAATCATTTCCGGCCAAAAGAGCGGCTATTTCGGCAGCCGGCTTGCCTTGTACCAATTTGCTGATTGCCAACAAATTGCCGGAACAACCTCCTAAAAATATAACTTGTTTTATTTTGTTTTCTTCGTCTAATTCAAATTGAATTTCCTGACAACAAACCCCTTGTGTGCGGTAATAATACGTCGGCATAATAGTATCTCCTATTTTATTTTCACCATTGTATCAAATCTCATATCAGGAAGGGTTTGTGGCACCGGCATCCTTTAATATTTTAACAATAACCATATTTCCTATTTCTTCCGCAAATACTAAGCGCTCATCCCCTCATTTTCTTTTTGACTATTCTTTTCTAAAGAATCGGCAGAAAATATCATCTTTCCACCTAAGCCTAATAAAGTTGCAGGTAAAATGATCAAACAGATATTTCGTTTATACATGGTTATTTCCTGAAAAACATATCAATGTTCGAATATTATTTTCAATAAGATTTTGATTGTTTTTGGTTTTAAAGAGAATTGTTTGAAAAGTCTTATTAGTTAATCTTTTAATCGAAACTTCTCCATAAATTATATTAACTTGATGTGCAAATAATTTCTTGTAAAAGTTATCGTGTTTCCAGCAAATATATCGCATTAAATATTTTCTGAAGAATGAAATTGTAGCAACCTAATTATAAATGAAAATGAAGGTGTGTCTGTTGGAGTAATATTAAAAAATTGTGATATGTGTTTAAAAGATATATAATAAGATGAAGGTATTTATTTACCTTTATTCTATAGAATTCAGAGGAAAAAAATATGAAAAAAATCGTATTGTTAGTGATGGCTTGTGCTTTCATGACTGCCTGCATGGGTACCCGCGGTACCATCGGTGGTAAAAAAGTATGCACCAACGATTATTTGTTGGGCGTGTTGTCTATCAGCGAATTAGTAGACCCCTGTGGTAAATAAATAATTCTGTTTATGAAAAGTGCCCCGGTGTAATGCTGGGGTGCTTTTCTTATCGTTTAGAAACAAATACTATGAAAAAGTTTTTTTATGTAGGATTTTCCTTTCTTTTCTTATTAGCTTGCCAAGTTGGTAAACAAGCAGCGCATCTAAACAATGCAGAAGAAGCGCATAAGGTTCTTTCGGATTATTTTTTATCTGATCCTCAAGCCGGAAAAGCATTTCCTTATTTATCTCAGTGCAAATTGGCCCCTGCACAGCCGAACCCTTCTCAAAAAAATTTGGATGCTTCTAAAACGTATGTTTGTTCTGTTGAACATACTGATAAACGACGTTATATTGCCGTCGTGTCGGTGGATCCTTTATTGATAAGTGAAGTGGATTATTATAAAAGATCGGCTACAGAGTTTGTGTATATTGCACTTTTATACTATGATCAAGATAAGAAAAACTTAACCGGTACCAAACTCTTATTTAATATATACAAAAATCGCGTAGAAAAACAGACGGACGTAAGCGCTGGATCTTAAAGAGAAATTCTTTGATAAATAAAATCCCTAGAACTTTTTGGTTCTAGGGATTCAGTATGGGGTACCTTAGTGGAGTATATTTATGATTATTTTTCCACTAATATTATTTATTGGGAAGCCCTGCTTGTACGACGTGAAAAAGTGATGAGAAATGGAACAAAAGGTCCATCTTATGATTTTTTGACAATGGCTCTTGAGCGCTAATTTTTGCCTTCCGCTAGAACTTTTAGCCAGTTTTGCTAGAACTAGCATCTAAGGCCCTATATTATATGAGAATGAGTAAATATAACCTTCCTGTATAATGTTTAATAAGAATATAGGTCAGAAATTACGAAAAAAGGAGTAATTATGTAAAAAACGATAAAATTCTAGCCGCCAATAGTGGTTATGTTCCGCTTGCCAAAAAGAAGGAAACTAGGCGAAAGTACGCCGAAGGACATTATCAGATAATAAAAATAAAAATCTAACTTTAAGAAAAAAGCCCTAGTTGGAAAAATTTTTCAGAAATTTTACTCCAAAAGCCCCTATTAAAAATTTTTTCAGATTTTTAGGGGCTTTTTTATATATGTATATGATTTGCTTTGCGAATGGGGAAAATACTTTTCCCGACACGTTTTTGTCGGGGAATTGAGCACTTTTTATTTTAAAACCTTTTGGGCAGGAAAGAATATAACCTCTTTACCTGTTCATCAGTCAAAAGCAAAGAATCCCGCCTTAATGCTTCAAATTTAGGGGTATGATCCACATTAGGCAGATATAGCCCTGTATGTAGTAGCCACGCTACGATATTTTAAATGGATTTATTTTTATACTCCTAGTCATTACTTCTTAAAACAACTCCAAATAGAATCCACGTAATCGCCTTTGCTTTGTGCTACGGAATTATTTAATGTCGTAAAGTAATCCTCCCGTTTTTAGCGGGAGGATAGGAAGTATGAACAATAAAAATACACCCCCATTTATTCATAAGGGGAGTGTTTTTTAGTCAACTAATCCGTATAGCAATTAGAACTACTTATACACAAGCTAGAGGAAGAGGTGGATACTGGTAAAGCTACTTTACACATTTTAGCTCCCCAGTCAGAAAAGGGGCTACAGACTTTCTTATTATCCCTTATTGACAACCAATATTCCCAGGAACCTCCCTTCTCTCGAACTGCTATAAATCCGGCATCCTTATAGCTACTATCAGTATAATAGTAAAAGCCATTTCTCCTCAAATTAGATTGGGCATAACCAAACGCATTTTCGGGAATACCTCCGCCAGTTGCGACAGAACCATCCTCGTTAGTAAAAGAAATGGTCAAATATTCCAAGGGATAGGTTACTCCGTTTGTCCCCATTTCCATATTTTTTATGGCTTGAGCTGTTTTAATGGCTCCCAACGTTGTCCATGCTTCAGAAATACGAGCCTTTTCAACTGCATTTTGATATTTCGGCAAAGCAGTCGCAGACAATATTCCAATAATAAGAACAACCACTAATAATTCTATTAGCGTAAAACCTTTTTTATTCATAATAATCCTCCTAAGTAAGTTGCTCGTAATAGTATACTCTTTTAAAAGCAACTTTCCATATCTTTTTATTAAAACCTTCTTGTAGAGCTTTTACAACAAAACAAACGGCATACTACTCAAAGCAGGCAAAAACAATGTTAAATTACCTCTATTATATCAAAAAAAGGGTCAAGCGTTTATTATTTGTTCTTTTTTTCAATCAATAAACAACACCTTTTTCTATGCCGTTTCCTTGCTAATTCAAACAAAAAAAGTTTCCTCTTTCTGTGCCGTTTCTCCGCCCTTTAACCCGTCTATAAAATTCTTAGTGAGAAGCGTGGATTTTATGAGTGTAGGGTGGCGGTCTTTTTGCTTCTTTTTCTGCCGACAGAAAAAGAACCAAACTTCCCGCCTAAAAACGGTTAGGATATACTATAATAAAGAAAACTGCACAAGGATCTTTCTACGCCTGAAACACTAACCGTCTTTTCCCCTTTAGCAGGACAAGCCGTATCGTTAGAGCAAGTGCCCGATCCCGTTTTCTCCGAAAAAATGCTGGGAGACGGTATAGCCATAGAACCTTCCGAAGGGATTTTGTATGCTCCTTTTGATGGTAAAATTATTAATTTTAATAAAGCCCTTCACGCTTTGGTTATTGCCAAAGATAATTTTGAGCTTCTCATCCATGTCGGATTAGAAACCGTACATTTACAGGGAGAAGGCTTCAAAGCCTTTGCCAAAGAAGGAGAGGAAATAAAACAGGGCCAAAAATTGTTGGAATTTGATTTATCTTTTTTAAAAAATAAAGTTCCCAGCACTTTGGTTATGTTGGTGCTGACCGCCCCCGCGGATGTTCCCGTGTTTGATAAATTTTCCGGTGAAATTAAAGTAGGGGATTTACTATGCAAAGCCGGAGATTCTTCTCACGAGGCTACCGCCGTTTCCTCTTGCGCTTCTTCCGAGCAATACATTGATTTTCCCCCGTTACGGTTTTAAATCCCAATGGGTTACATGCCCGCCCTGCCGGTGTTTTTGCCAAGTTAGCAGGCAAGCACCCCGAAAAAGTTCAAATTTTATTCGGAGAAAAAACCGCCAATGCAAAAAGTGTTGTTGAAATTATGGGTTTGGCTTTATCAAAGGGTGATAATATTGTTCTGCGTGCTAAAGGGCATAAATTTGATACCAAGCATAATTATCCGTTCAATCGTCTTATAAAATGTGAACATTGTGGACATTATATTCTAGGGGAGAAAGCAAAAAAGAAATATATGTACTATCGGTGTGCTCATTACGATAAAAGACATAAAAAGAACAGTTATTTGAAGGAATCAGAATTGCTAGATGGTTTGTCTGGTATTGTAAAGGATGTGGAATTACCTAAGGAAGTGGTAAAAGTTTTGATTAAAGGGTTAAAACAAAAAGGAATAAAGGCGAATCGGATTAGTAATAATACTAAGATTATCCTTGAACAAGAATTAAAAAAGGTCCAATCTCGCCTTGATGCCTTGTTAGATATGAGATTAGATGGCAAGATTGATGATGCAACTTATCAGGAGAAAAACAACAAATTAGTAGAGGAAAGAGCCCATATAGAGTCCGAACTATCTGTTAGGAACAATGACCCTGAAGGAGCAACAAAGGCTATAGCAGGCTTGGAGATTTTATCAGGGCTTGAAAAGTGCTATAAAAATGCTGATAAATACGGCAAGGCAGATTTGCTTAGGGTAGTAGGGGAACGATATACTCTATCTGCAGGTAATAAAATAGTAGTGGAGTATAAGGAGCCGTTTAAGGCTATTTATGAAGCAAAACTAAAGAATGGGGGCGAAGAGCAATCTTCGCTTCCCAATAAAAAAACAGCCCAATTAAATCAGGGCTGTTTAGAAAATTATGCTGAAAA